>CAZADP010000049.1:5248-7644 GCA_964483905.1 uncultured Candidatus Bathyarchaeia archaeon
AGTTTCTCTCAATATGTATATTGGTGGTGATGTTGGACCATCCACATCGACATATGCGATTTGGTGGCCTCACCAACGAAAAACCCTCTACGCTGCTGGGCGTCACTGGGTCTTCTATTCAGATGGCACTAGCATGGTCTACAAGACAGGAACAGACAACTTGACATGGAGTGCACCCACTGCGATCGGACAGGGCTCGTCAGGAAACGTCTTCAGCGTATGGTTCGACGGACAATATGTCCACTACGCTCGTGAACAAGTAGGTTATCCTACATCGACACTAAAATACAGGAAAGGATTGCCTCAATCAAACGGTAATATGGTCTGGAGCGCAGCCGAACAAACAGTTGCTACTGGCGATTTTGCATACTCAGATCCCTTTGTCTCCGTTGACAGCTATGGATATCCTTGGATAGCATATATATGGAGCAGAGACTCAAGTACATACTATCCTTGCGTCATCAAATCAGCGTCAAAAAATGGCTTATGGACTACAGCTTCAGGCTTTCCATATCAACTGTCCACAACATCCACCGGAACTTGGCGAAGCGCCACCATTCCACTAACCTCAGGAAAAATGCTTTCCATCTACGCCCGTGCAGGTGCAGCCATAAGATCCCGACGCTGGACAGGTTCAGCTTGGGGTACAGAAAGCGCAACAACAAGCTCAATACAAGGAGGTTGGGGTTTCTCAGCTGCTGACCAAGGAAACGATGTCCACCTTGTCTTCCTGAAGTATTCCACGTACGACATTATCTACACGAAATACTCCTACGCTTCCAATAGTTGGGGAACAGAGGTGAGCATTCAATCCGCAACAACTTCGTTGTCCGCCCCAGTGCTAAGCATAAACAAAGCAAACAACGACCTCTACTGCTTCTGGGCGGGCTCACCAACCGCCAACCATATTTACTACAAAAAACGCAGCGCCGGAACATGGGACGCTTTATCAACAGACTGGATTGACGAAAGCGCAGAAGTTTTAACTGGCAACGACCGGTTGACGTGCTTCTACGAGGTTTACGGTGGAAAAATAGGCTTGCTCTACATGACTAAGACATTCAATCCAAGTATTCCATACGATGTGGAGTACGCCGTTCTCTAGCTACAGCTTCATAACCTCTATCGCTTCATAAGAGACATAAAAGATAGCCAGCACGCGTCGGGAATGAAAGCAAACAAAAACAACCACATTGATTGTCAATAAAGGCATGAATTTACTACATAAAACTTCTAAACTTACTATGGCAAAGAATAGAAGCGGGGGAAGCTTGGACAGATTAAGTTCATCGGGGCAATTAACATCACCAATTTCCATATGTCTCATCAAGGAAAAGAACGCAATGTTGTATTGGTGTGGCCTGATGGAGATTTTCAGAAAGCGAAAATGGATTTTCCTTGTGATTTCATCCATCATTGTTGTGCTAGGCTTGTTGGCAGTATTTAGTCTGACAGGCATACTGAAAGAGTCAATAACGCTTTTGAGAGCCATAACAGTAGAAGCCATATGACGCGATTACGATTTTTCATATGAGAAGAATGGGGATTCAAAAGACCGAACCAAACAGTCACTTTAGGAGATGTGCTCAACTCACAATATTCTGACAGTGAAATGTAAGCCATTATGCATGTCGTGATTGGGAAATATGGCGATAATGATCCAATCCTCGCTGACTTCGTGACCATCGGATTATCAACAAATTTGACCCAACTAGCCCTAGTAGCTTCGCGGAAAGTGTATCCGTGGTCTTCTATAAGGACAATCAATCCCCTAGTTAGTTGGATTAGTACAGATCTTCGGTTTGAGAATCTTTCTCTGATAGAGCGTGGGGAGGGAGTAGATATGGCATGAAAGCTCGCATTAAGTCGAAAAGTATGAGCCAATCGAAGAGTGCTTGTCTTTCAGCTTCAGCACTATGGCGATTGTCAACCCAGACTAGCCAAACACATCAGTTGGAAATATTTTTTGAACTGGTATATTACAATTGGATGTCCAACAAGAAAATAATTCAACCTTTTCACCTTGAGTTATTGGGAGATAAGGGGAATTGGTAAGAAAATCTATCTATTTATGATGGGCGTTCTAGGTCCAAGTGGTCTTTGAGTATTCGTCTAAAACGGCCTCGTAGACAGTTTTTGTTTGTTGTGCTATTTTATTCCAATCATATTTTTCTCGGACTTTCTCGTAGGCGTTCCTCCTGATCTGGTTCGCATAGGTTTCGTCTTGTAATACTTTTGTTATTCCCCAGGCTAGTGAGTCTGGATTGTTCGCATAGACTTTGACGCCAGTTACGTCATGTTCAACTATCTCTGATAGACCACCCGTGTCTGAAGCCACAAGTGGACTTTTCGCAGCCATGGCCTCAAGAGCAACTATTCCGAAGGGTTCGAAAAGG
>CAZADP010000050.1:0-7574 GCA_964483905.1 uncultured Candidatus Bathyarchaeia archaeon
GAGAATTTTGAGAACAGTAAACGATGAACAAGCCTTCTATTTTTACGAGGACTTTGGAAAGCCAACTGGAGAAAATGCCAAAAGCCTTTCCGACTTTCTTGAGAAAACAAAATCTGTCAAGTTGGAAAGTCTACTTTTCCATCTTCAAAGGAAAGACTTCAAAAATTGGATCGAAAAGACTCTTGGCGACCTTGAACTCGCCCGAAAATTAGAAAGAATACCTCATTCAAGCAATGAAAACCTCAGGACAAGAATTCAGACAATCTTGGAAAACCGCATCAAAGAATTAAGAAAAGCATCCACAACATTACTCGTCAAAGAAGAACTGGCATTAGCTTCCTCCATATCCTAGATTGCTCTAGCAGTGCATCTCGCGCGCGTTGCTAGGGCACCGTCTAAATCCTGTAATTTTTCATGCAAGCTTAAAGTGAGACATCTAACAAAGGAAAAGAAGACAGACTAATCAAGAGGGCTTCGAATTTGTGCGCTCCGATGATAAAGAACAAGTTGCAATACGCCGAAAGAGGAAACGAAAAATGCCAAGGAATTATAAGGAATCACGCTGGTTTGAAGTAGTATCTTGGCCACGGTGGCCACTGTTGGGATGCGGGACAAGCTTCAAGGTCCATCGATAGTGGTATCCCTATCTTTACTTCTTCTAGGGCTACGCTCTTAATCATGCCAGGAATTTTCAAACCATTTTCAAGTTCGACTATGCCCACAACGTATGGAGCCATTGACTGGAATTGTGTTGGCGCCACATGAATAACAGTGTACGTCAACAGTTTCCCCTTCTGAGGGATTTCAATCCACTCAAATTCTTTCGAGAAGCAGTTGTCACATAAAGGTCTCGGCGGAAGATGCACTTTTCCGCATTTCTTGCATTTTCCACCCATCAGTTTTCCTTGACTCATGTATTTGTAGAATTGTTCTATTATGAAAGGTGCTTGCTCCTTCATGACTTATCCGCTTCTATAAATATGAACTGCGGCTGTAGCACCTGAGCCGCCCACATTATGCGTTAAGCCTATTTCCGCTCCTTTCACTTGTCTTTTGTCCGCTTGTCCAGTAAGTTGCAGAAACATTTCGTATGCCTGCCCAGTTCCCGTAGCTCCCACCGGATGACCCTTAGCTTTCAACCCGCCACTAGTGTTCACTGGGATTCTGCCCCCGAGTTTCGTTTCGCCCTTTTCTGCCAACCGTCCACCTTCTCCTGACTTGCAGAAGCCCAAATCCTCGTAGGCTATAATTTCGGCTATTGTGAAACAATCGTGCACTTCCGCAACGTCAACCTCTTCTGGCTTAACATCAGCCATTTCATACGCCTTTTTAGCGGCTAATCTTGCAGCATCAAGCGACGTGAAACTTCCCCTTTCATACAAACCAATAGTGTCACTTGCCTGTCCACTACCAATTATGTGAACTGGCGTTTCAGTAAATCTCTTGGTTAACTCTGGCCTCGTTAGAATTACGCAGCTTGCCCCATCCGTTATGAGGGAGCAGTCGTACAACTTAAGAGGCCAAGCTACAACCCTCGAAGATAAAGCAGCCTCAAGGGTTATCTCCTTCTGCATCTGAGCCTTCGGGTTTAGGCTCCCATGATAATGGTTTTTCACAGCAACCATCGCCAACTGCCTTTCAGTAGTACCATACTCATGCATATGCGCAGTTGCCATCAACGCAAACAAGCCTGGAAAGGTTATGCCATGCCACTGCTCAAAAGGATAATCTGAAGCCATAGCCAAATATTCAGTAACCTCAGGCGTAGTTCTATGCGTCATTTTCTCAACTCCGCCAACCATAACAACATCACATAAGCCAGACAACACCGCATAGAGCCCAGCTCTCAAGGCGGCTCCGGAAGAAGCACATGCGGCTTCAGTTCTTATGGCAGGTATATGCAGCAAACCAGCCCAGTCAGCCAAGGTTGAGCCTGTGTGGCCCTGATGCTCGTAGGATTCACCCATGTGCCCCACAAACAAGGCCTGAATGTCCTTCTTCGGGTCTAGGTTTGGGCAACGGTCAAACGCTTCCTTCGCTGCTTCAGCAAAGATTTCCCTCGCGTACAGACCTTCTAACTTCCCAAATTTTGATAAACCAGCAGAAACTATCGAAGCAACTGGTCTTCCCTTCAAGTTGAAATTCTCCTCTGAGGCTCGGTCAAATGAGAAAGACGGATAGTACTTGAACAAGTATTTAAGTTTCCTTAATCTTTTTCAGAATTCTGATGTGGTACTAGCGCCTATTTTCTGGTCAAAGTATCTTTGCTAGGCGCTTGAAGTCTTTTTCATTCATTTATTCGTGCGTGAGATTAACCCTATAAGACATCTCTCATGATAATCGAGAGAAGCCTTAATCCCAACAATCCTTCCTAGAGAATTACTCAATAATCCTAAGCTTGAACAAGTCGTCTAGACTGGATATTTTGTTCACACCTTCATCTTGTACATTGCGATTACGATCAATTAGGTATGCTGTTAAACCTGACCTTTGGGCTCCTCTATAGTCTGCCTCTATTTCATCTCCGATGAAAATAGCCCTAGAAGCCGCTACCTTCAATTTTCGTAACGCGTAAAGGAAAACTTCTGAGTCTGGCTTCACTTTTCTCAAAGCGTCAATGACAACTACGATATGGAAGAAGCCCTGCAGACCTACCTTTGGCAGTATCTGGTTTACATCGCTTTGTAATCCATTTGTCACAACCCCCATTTTCAACCCCCTTTCTTTCAGTATTGGTAGCGTTCTCTCAGCGTCTGGATACAGCACGACATCGGAATAGTTCCACCAATGTGTTGCAATGTATTTTGCCAGCGCAGCGATGTTTGCGTTGACCTGAAGCTTGCTTAGAATTCGTACATTCCATTGAACCCAAAACTCGTCCAGAAGCTTGGCTAAATCTCGAAAATCTATCCCCTTCTCTGCCTCCAACCGTGCTTGTGTGATCTCCTCCAAAGAACGGTTGATTCCGTTATCCTCAAGTATCTTTTTCATCACAAGTGGAATTTCAGCAGTTTTAATTAAGGTGCCACCCAAGTCAAAAAGCACAGCCTCGACCCGCATTTTCATTCTCCCACAGTCCATAGTTTGCCAAACATAAAACAGTTTTCGAACAGTCCAAGAACCTTTTGCATGTCAAGGTTCAAAACCTCGCCTTCTTCAACATTTATTTTCGTCAACTTTAACAATCTTTCACTTCCAGACATCCACAACCGCCTAGACCGGATTTATTCACTAGCAACGCTGCGGTTGCAAAACAACTAATCTTAAGAATTGCTTTGACACAGTATTGGACGGTGTGAAATGGCTAACGAAGAGATTGATTTTTCATTTCTGGACAGACCAGAGATACTTCAAATAGCCTTTTATCCACGAAAGAGTGCAACCAAACCTTCTAAGCCCAATGCAAAAAACTACTTTGTAGAGGCTGAGAAAGGAGTCAAAATTGGTTGTCGATTCTATACGAAGGGGATAGGGTGTCCTTCTCTGCTTTATTTTCATGGCAACGGCGAGATCGTAGACGATTACGATTGGTCCGCACCATTCTACAACGAAATTGGAATCAACCTTTTTGTAGCTGATTATCGCGGATACGGGTTTAGTGATGGAAAACCAACCATAACCAACATGATTAAAGACTCTCATAAAATTTTCAAGGAATTCAGAAAGATAGCTGAAGAGTTTGGTTCAAAGAGTCTCTTTGTCATGGGTCGCTCGCTCGGAAGTATTCCCGCCATCGAAGTAATTGATCGCTATCAGAATGAGGTCCAAGGCCTCATAATTGAAAGCGGCCCTGCCAATAACTTGCGACAATATCTCATACATCTAATTCCGCCTAACCATCCCATTTGGAGCAACAACAGCAGACTCCTGAATAAAGTAAGAATAAGATGGATCTATAAACCAACTCTAATCATCCACGCCGAATATGATACACTCATACCATTAGAAGAAGGAAAAGAACTATACGAAAACTCTGGAGCAAACGATAAACGCTTTGAAATAATCCCCGACAGTGACCACAACGACCTGATGTTCATGGGTAAAGAACAATATTTCAAGGCCATCGAAAAATTTGTCAAAACTTATAGCTGAAAAAGAATCCTAACTTGGGACTTTGTGTGGGCTCGTTGTCTTTTTGGATATGTATCGATTATCGAAATAACTGCTTTATTAAGATATGCGATAACACTCCAATAGGTCACATCAATGAAGCTTTTTAACAAAGTGAGAAAAGCAAAGAAGAAGTGGCGCTCAAAAGCTTGGATTGTCGACTGCCACAAAACAAAGTTAACCATCATGTTCAGCACAAGTATCAAGCCAAAGCATGTGCCGCCATGGATCTACAGAAAACTTCAAACATCAATCAACAACGCTGTTGAAGATAGCAACCTTAGTAGGGACTGGGAAACCCCATACATTTACAATACTGGTCTTCTTCAAACCCAAACTGAATCTCCTGAACCTTTGCACGAAGCATACTAGCACGCTTGATATAACAATTAAGAAAAATGTCGTAGGGCAAAATTCTGGCCTGCGATAGCTTTTCGCAGTAAGTCACGTCCACGTATTTTATCTGTCCAACTGCAACGAAGTTAAAGTAGGTCGCCTGCCAACAAGCTTGTGCGTAAAAATTGTGACGATTGAAACTAGGGCGCTCAATGCCAACAACGTAGTCATTGAAAAAAGCGTTTTCCTTTTATCCTTTAACTCTTTTGTATTAAATCATGACAAACCAAAATCTACTTTGCCATGTAGCCTATTGTGGTCTACATTGCGAATTATGTGCACACCGCAACCGCATACCGCAACAAGCAGAGCAACTGCAGCAAAGCCTCCACAACGAGGGCTTTGATAGCTGGTATCAATACGTCCCACACACGAAAGAAACTTTCCCGCGTTTTTGGCAATTCCTCCACGAACTGGTTGACCTAGACTGCACATGTAGAACAGGAGGCGGACCGCCAGAATGCAAAATACGTGAATGCGCTAAACAAAAGAGCATAGATGTTTGCCCACAATGCAAAGAATACCCATGCATACTGATTCAAGAATTAGCAGAACACTATCCAACTCTAATTCAAGACGGAAAGCACCTGCAAAAAATCGGCTTGGAAAAATGGGTCCAAGAACAATGTGAAAGAGCTAAACGCGGAGTAGTCTACGCGGACATACGCTACCCATGGGAAAAATAGAAAGTCAGGGCGCACTATAATTACCCCCTTATGTTTTAAAGAATAGAAGGAATGCCGTATCAAGAAAAAGCATGTGCTAATCTGCCTGTTTCTAGCTCTTTCTTCAATCATCCTTTACTGGTTATACTTACATTTGAGTAATCCTACAATACATGAAACCTTTACGCTTGCTCCTTCAGAGACAGCTACCAGGGAATTGAACTTAGGCAGCAGTGAGTACGCCTTCATCTGGTTGTCTACCATTCCGCTAGGGATGAGTGGACGCTCTGCAATGGGATGGGTGATAAAGTTTTACGTAGTAGATCCAAACGACCGTGAAATTCTGCGTGATCCTGGGATTGCGGGTACTGGTTTTTTTAACCCATTATCTTTTGTAGCTCAGCAAGATGGGGTGTACACCCTCTACTTCGATAATTCAATTGGCGACCCCATTGACAAGATAGTGTCGCTTTCCTACAGGAAAACCCAATCGATTTTAGGAGCATCGGCTGAACATTTGCTCCTCTACATGTCAATTACAACTATTATACTTATTCTCATAGTAGCAGTTATTGTGCTTATAAAGAAAACCTAGATTACGCCGAAATATCAACCGAAGTGCGCATTATAAAAATGATTGTTGCTTCAAGCACCTACAGAAGCATTGAGACAAGTGCTTAAGTCTCTTCAATTTTTTCCACAACTTTTCACGAAAGTTTTATGTAAACAGAATTTTACAGTATAGCTCTCCAAAATTGAGAAGGGAAAAGAGAAAATGAGTGAAGTTGCAATAGTTGGTATCGGATGCGTTGGCTTTCGACCGATAACCCCAGAGCTTTCATTCAAAGAGCTAATGTTTGAAGCTGCACAAAAAGCCTACGAAGACGCTGGAATCAACCCACGCAAAGACGTTGACGTCTTTGTGACGTGCGCTGAAGACTACTTGGAAGGCTTCAGCATTTTCGACGAATTTGTTCCAGACCAATTAGGCGCCGCACTGCGCCATCTTTTCACCGTTTCAGGCGACGGCATGCTCGGATTAGCCACAGCCTACATGCTCATCAAAACTGGACAATTCGACACCGTTGTCGTCGAAGCCCACAGCAAAGCCTCAGACATACTCACGTACATGAATATTGTTGCCTTCGGACTAGACCCCATATTCAATAGACCCTTGGGCGGACATCCATACTACATTGCTGGAATGGAGATGCAACGCTACATGCACGACACATGCACAACCGTGGAGCAGTGCGCTCAGGTTGTCGTGAAAAACAAGAAAAACGCCATACAGAATCCGTACGCAGCCTATGCCTCAAACATAACTTTAGACCAAGTTTTATGCTCAGACATGTGCTTTTACCCACTGAAAAAACTGGAGATAAGCACACCTGCAGACGGATGCGTAGTCATGGTTTTGGCCTCAGAGAATGTTGCCGAAAAGCTTACCGCCAAGCCAGTCTGGGTTAAAGGTGTTGGATGGTGCACTGAAACACCAAACTTGGAAACAAAAGATTGGACAAAAGCGGTATACACACGGTTGGCTGCTGACATGGCATACAAAAATGCGCGAATCCATAATCCGTGGAAGGAGATAGACTTCGCGGAAATCCATGACCTGTTCGCGTACAAGGAACTTCAACACATGGAAGCTCTAAGACTATGTGAGTATGGCGAAGCCGGAAAGCTAACAGAAGAGGGAATCACAGCTCAAAACGGCGAATTCCCAGTAAACCCGTCCGGAGGCTTGCTCGGAATGGGGTATGGGCTTGAGGCTTCTGGGACGCAGAAGCTTCTCGAGGTCGTTCTGCAGGTGAGAGGCGAAGCAGGCACAAGGCAGATATCAGACGCTGAAATCGGCCTAGCTCAAACTTGGCGCGGAATCCCAACAGGAACGGGAGTCATAGCGGTTTTGAGCAATGTTAAGTGAGGTGAAGATGGAATGTTTGGGAAGAAGAGAGTTGCAATTGTCGGTGCAGGCATAACACTGTTTAGAAGAAACCTGAAGGAAACAGGTAAGGAACTGTCCTATCATGCCTCAAAGATGGCTCTTGATGCCGCTGGACTGGAATTGCGCGATATTAAGAGCGTTGTGATGGGGTCGGCGCCAGACGCCTTCGATGGAGTCCATATGAAAGGAGAGTACTTAGCCGACGGCGCAGGCGCATACCATAAACCATACACAAGAGTTTTCGTAGGTGGCGGAACCGGCGTCTTCACACCGCTTGCTGGCTGGTGGCACGTCGCATCCGGACAGTTCGACACGTGCTTGGTGGTATGCGAAGAGAAAATGTCCTCATGCTATCCCCATCCGCAATTCGCCTTCACAACAATATTTGACCCCATTCTAGAAAGACCAGTAGGCATGAACCTGGTTTGGATATTCGCCTTAGAAATGAACCG
>CAZADP010000051.1:0-7574 GCA_964483905.1 uncultured Candidatus Bathyarchaeia archaeon
AAACTTCAACGCATAATCGAAATGTGCAAGTCCATTGAGGATCGTTCACTCGACCCCTTTCTCATAGATGTTGACGAAATTATCACCGTCATCAAGGAGTATTTTCCCGAATGGGAAAGGCCGGATGATTTATGCCTAGATGCTGAAACAATACATCACTTAGCCTCAGTGATAAAGCTCCAAAGCGAATGGGTTAAACACCGCTCAACATCACTTTATGCAGACCCGTTCCTCTTAGAAGAAAAGCTCAAACGCATAGAAAAAGAAGATATGGCTAAAACTTTTTTTAAGGTTTGGCAACCAATAGTTGAACTGGAACAAATTTCACTTCACAGCCTTGCAGAAGCCATCAGATACTGGGAAAGTCTCCTGCCGCTTAAGGAGAGATGGAAGGCGTTTCCGCCAGCAGAAATTGCGGCAAATCCCGCGACGCGAGAAGAATTGATAAGGCAAAGAATTCTACGGGACAAGGCTTTCTCCGAGGAATTGGAGAAGTTCTGGCAAGAACTGACGGAGCGAGTTGAGGAAAAAGGTGACAACGGGAAGATTAGGTACTGGGGTTTTGTTGGCGCAGAAACCTACGAAGAAACCGTGCATAGAGCTTTCATGACAAGCTTTCTGGTCACGTATGGTTATGCAACATTGGAAATCCACCCGTTAGAAGAAGAAATCTTCATCAGACCGTATGAAAAGCCAGTAACCAAAACTGGCAAGAAGCAGCTGATCTCGATACCAATAGCCGTCACGGCCGAAGATTGGATAAAATGGAAGAAGGGCAACTTGGAATGAGCAAGAGGAAAGGCTATTACGCAAGCAAAATAAAAAGGGCGACTCACATGCTCTTCTATCGAAGGCATAAAAAACCCGGAGTGAAAGGATGGGAACTTCGGAAAGCCCTAGGCTCAGACTATCCAAAAGTCCTAAACATTTTGGACGACTACTTAAAATCAATTGATTTGCAAGTTAAAACTGTCTTTGAAGAAGAAAAGCCTGTTGAAAAACCAAACTTGGATCAGTTGGACAAGGCTAGATTCTACATAACATTACGAGGCGAATTAACACCTAAAGAGACAAAAATGATTGGGTGGCGAATCGACGACCTTGCAGGATTAGCAATGGCGATTTCTTACATAATATCCAAAAAGGGAAAAGCGTTGAGGAAAGAGGTTGAAGAAATACTACGTGACAAATTGCCCGGATGGAGAGTCGGCGTCAATATAGACCGTTACATTCGCTATGGATATTTAACTCAAGACGAGAACGAACAACTATATTTGGACTGGAGGACACGAGCAG
Source organism: uncultured Candidatus Bathyarchaeia archaeon (assembly GCA_964483905.1). GTDB lineage: Archaea > Thermoproteota > Bathyarchaeia > Bathyarchaeales > Bathycorpusculaceae > CAZADP01. The sequence continues at coordinate 1,297 of CAZADP010000051.1, forward strand.
AAGTAGACCAAAAGGCACTTGTAGACCTACTTTTGCAAGCCGAAATCTAGATACCTAATAGTTTGCTTTCAACAGATTAAGCTTCAGCATAAAATAGTAGTTTAAGTTTTCACTCAGGTAATGTACCGCAATTGAGAAGTAGCACTGTATTTTAATTGAACCGCAGAGGAACATGTGATGGTAGGTATTCCATTATCCGAAGATGAGATTCATAGACTCCTTACTAAAGAGAAGGTATGCTGGCTAGCAACTGTAACGGCGAAAGGAACACCCCATATGATTCCGATAAATTTTGGATTTTTCGACGGCAAAGTTCATATGATATTTGTTGACAACAAGTCTAGAAGCATAAGGAACATAGAGAATAACCAAAATGTGTGTTTCGGCATAAACATCGGATATAAAGCAGGCAAAATAAAATGTGTTCTTATTCATGGCAAGGCTGAGATCATCGATAAAATTGAGGCCTTAAGGATAGCCCATATTAGAATTTTAACAAAATACTTACCTTCGAAAAAAGACGCAAAGGAATTTCTTCAGAAATTAATAACCTCTGGCGCGATTAGAAAAAGAGTCCTTGTGGTTATTGCACCAGAAAAGACCATTTCTTGGAAACTCTAATGCCAGTTAATATGAAGAATGCCAAATATTCATACAGCATGATAAATATGCAAAAGTTTCACTTTTTACTTTCTTATTTTGTGGTAGATTAAGGCTATGATGTCAAGAATAATTATCGCGGCGAGAACCAACAATGGACTGCCAAGAAATTGGTCTGTAAAGGATTCATCGGCAGCACTGACAACGTTGATTAGCGGGAACAAGATCAACAGTGAATACAAGACCGAAACCGTTTGCCTCTTCATTTCACAGCCTCTTTGAAACTATGTTATGCTCACGTTTTGTATCTGAAAGTATCTCTTGGCCAAAAAGCGCAGACGTTCAGCGTTTCGACCATTCTTTCCTATCGCCACACCCTTATCTCTTGGATTAACAGCTACAACAGCTATTGATTTCCCATCGGTTCTCTCGGTTATACGGACCTCTCTAACCATTGCTGGTTTCAGAGCATTCTTAATAAATTGCACAGGATCTTCTGCATACTCGATTATTTCATGTTTTTTCCCAGTCATCCTCTCTAGAACGTGAATGTTTCTTCCGCCTCTTCCAATGGCAACGCCAACTTGCCCTTCGCTAACAACGAAGATCACGCGCCCCTGCTCTTCGTCAATTATGCAGTCTTTAACACTTGCACCACTTATGCTTTCAAACAATGCGATGTATCGCATTTCTGTGCCCGTGAATTTTATGCCTACAGTCATTCATTTCCTCCGTAGGATTCCTCTGGCTCAATGTTCTCTACTAGCTTGAGAATTTCAGAGTCACCGGGCTCTCTTATACTTAGCGCTGAAATAACAAATGGTTTACCACACACAGCGGCTAAATCCATCGAGGAGCCCTTGAAGGGCATTAACGGAACTTTTGAAAGCCTACAATAGTATTCTAAGTCTTCTCGCACTGCCTTGGGACAATTTGCAGCCAAAAATATTAGTTTGGCTTTACCTGTTTTAGCATTCTGTATGGCAGAGTTTGCTCCGAAAGACACTTTGCCAGTTTTCACAGCTGTCGCAATTGCTTTATCTACGTCTATCACTTGCGTTCCCCTCTAGGTTCAAACGTTGACATGAACAATTCCACTAATCCCGTGCCGATTGGTATCGACTGCCCAACTATCACGTTTTCAGTTACACCCTCCAACGGATCGCTTTCACCTTTCACGGCTGCATCCACAATGTTTGGGACAGTTATTTCGAATGCTGCTCTAGCCAAAACGCTTGACTTCTTACCGCTTATGCCATGTCTACCAATTTGCTGTACTTCGCCAGTGGATGTCATCATGTCCGCAACAAGCATAACATGTCGGACGTCAACATCCAACCCCTGCTCCTCCAAAACACCTCTAGCCTCGTTTATCAGTGCGTTGCGAGCGGCTTCTATTCCGAGAGTCTTAGCTATTTCATGAACGTTATTCGTCGATGTCCGTGAAGTATCTACTCCATAAACCTCCAAGACTTTAGGCAAATTTGAACCGTCTGTTCTTATAACCCATTCCCCACCTTCTTCCGTGACCAACACGCGTCTTATACCAGATACACCTTTTATATGCACTGAGGAAACCTTGTCAAGCAGCTTCTTTAGGGCTTCAGCCTTCTTGGGCTTCATGTGCACGCTGTTACCCCTTATTTTTGTAGTGCAGTTCTGTATCTGCAACTTATCCTTAAGCTCCTCCATCGTTACTTGTCTATCTTCTATCATAGTTTTGTTGAGTTCTACCACTATTTCCTCATGCACTGGGTCTTCGTAAATAGCTTGTCCTAGGTCCTCGATGGATGTGTAAACTATACTGCGAGCTATTTTCACTGCGGCATCTCTGCTTTTTCTATGCTCTCCAGTCAAATAGATTGTCATTATCGGCGTTGACGGAACCCTCCTAGCGTCAACAATCTCTATTAGCCTTGGCAACCCTAAGGTTACATTTTGCTCCCTAACTCCAGCATAGTGAAATGTTCTAAGAGTCATCTGAGTGCCCGGCTCACCTATTGACTGAGCCGCAACTATGCCTACGGCTTCACCCGGTTCCATGAGCGCGCGCTTATAATGTTCGAGTGTTAATCTTATTGCCGTTTCCACGCCAGCCGTGCTTATTTTAGCCTTAGTCAAGCTCTGCTTAAGTTCGTCCATAAGCACTGGTGTAAGCTGGCCTTCAACCTCTTTCAATCGCTTTTTGATGTACTCAGCTGATGCCGGTTTGCCTTTTTTCGTCGAGATTTTTATCTGATCAATCAGTCTGCTAACGTTGACAGCTTTTCCATGGTCACTCTTAGCCGGGTCTACGCCATCCTCTCCGTATTTGAATTGGATTATATCTCCAGCTGAATTTCTAACTGTGCCGTCATACTCCAAGCGTATATGCTCGAGTGCGTTGATCAGTCTCCTTTGCATATAACCGCTTTGTTGCGTTCTGACGGCAGTGTCAACGAGTCCTTCTCTGCCTCCCATTGCGTGGAAGAAGAATTCAAGGGTGTCAAGTCCTTTTTGATACGACGAGTACACGAATCCCCTTGCCCTCGGGCTTGGATCGCCAGACTTGAAATGGGGCAGGGCACGACCCAGATATCCACGTAGTATCCTTTTTCCTCGCACCGATTGCTGTCCCACGCATGCGCTCATCTGCCCAATGTTCAGGCTTGAACCCCTGGCGCCTGTTCTTGTCATGACTATGCCAGCATTTTCAATGGTGAAGTCTTCATCAGCTATTTTTCCGGATTCATCTCTTGCGTTGGCTAATTCGTTCATTACATAAATTTCGAATGACTCTTCAATGGTTTGGCCTGGAAGCCTAGGTAATGTGTCTTTGCGATAACTTTCTATAAGATCTTCTATTCTCTTTTGAATTCTCTCCATTGTTTTATCTATTCTATTTTCAGCTTTCGGAGACAAGACGAGCTCGTCATACGAGTAAGTGAAGCCTCGCATAGTTATGAAAAGCTTCAATAATCTGGTTATCTTGTTCAGAAATTCTCGTCCAGCCTGTGTTCCATAGTCCTTTATTATTCTGTGGAGCAGACTTTCAGACTGCTCAGCACCTATTGAACGCCTATCTATAACACCAGATACAAGCTCACCGTTCTTTACAACCACGTAGGCGTCGTGAGGACAGGCTTCATCTAAACATCTAGAGCACCCTTGACAAATGTTTGCTTTCAAAACATAATTCATGTTTTTCGGCAAAAACAGACTAAAAATCTGTTTACCAGTCCAGAGAGGTTGCGGCTCCTTGACTTTTGGTGCCGGCAATGACCCTTCATATCCTGCTGCTATTAGCAATCTGTTAACTTCGTCTTTAGTTAGGTAGTTCGTTCTTCTGGTAAACAGGTATGCTGCTGTTATAAAATCTCGAATTGCACCTATTATTGGTCCCCCAAATCTAGGCGAGAGTATTTGGTCTTGAACTTGCATTAGCAGTAGGGCTTCTGTTCGCGCCTCCTCACTCTGTGGTACATGCAGGTTCATTTCGTCTCCATCAAAGTCCGCGTTGTAGGGGGGACAAACACAGAGATGCAGGCGGAATGTTTTGTAGGGTAGAACATGCACGTAATGCGCCATTATGGACATGCGGTGAAGCGATGGTTGACGGTTAAAAATGGCCGTGTCAGCATTTTTAAGATGCCTTTCCACAATAAATCCGGGCTCTAAAGCCTCAGCAATCTTTGTCCTATCCACGACGAATTCTAGTCTTATGCGCTTACCGTCAGGCCTAATAATGTAGAGGGAACCAGGGTATTTTTCGGATCCGTTTACGACAAACTTTCGCATTTCTCCAATGTTCCACTCGGTCACTTTTTCAGGAACCGACAGGCGCATTGCAACCTCAAGCGGAACACCGACCTCGTTTATGTCAAGGTTTGGATCAGGGGAAATGACTGTTCGTGCTGAAAAGTCAACTCTTTTTCCCGAGAGGTTGCTTCTGAATCTTCCTTCCTTTCCCTTTAATCTTTGTGAAAGTGTTTTTAATGCTCTTCCAGAACGGTGTCTTGCTGGAGGTATTCCTGAGGCTTCATTGTTAAAGTATGTTGTCACATGATATTGTAGAAGTTCAGATAGATCTTGAATTATGAGTGTTGGGGCTCCAGCATCCATGTTTTCCTTTAGCCTTTGGTTGATGCGGATTATATCCACCAGTTTATGAGTCAGGTCATCTTCTGAACGGATGCCTGATTCCAACGTTATAGAGGGACGAACATAAACTGGCGGAACTGGCAGGACCTGCAGAACCATCCATTCAGGGCGTGCAGCCTTCGGATTAAACCCCAAGAGTTCAAGGTCGTCGTCTTGTATGCGTTCCAGTCTTTCTCGAACCATGCTTGGCGTTAACGGCTCTGAACCGCTCTCTGGAATTTGCTCACTGAATTTTGTTGGTTTTTCAAAGATTATTTTATATTGAACTGTACCGCAATGAGGGCACTGTTTCGTCTTTGTCTCTTGTACAATCCCTTTGTAAACGTCATCTGGGACCATGCCCAAAAGTTCATGAAATCTATCAATCCTGACGCGAACCTTCTTTACCATATCATCAGGAAGTAATATACGTCCGCAGTTTCGGCAAGTTGCCCTTAACAGATCGTACATTATTTTTGCAAATTCAATGTGTATTATAGGAACTGCCAGCTCAATGTGGCCAAAGTGACCTGGACAGCGAATAGCTGTATTGCCGCATGTTCTGCATCTTTGTCTCGGCTCAAGAGTCCCAAGTCTACCGTCCATTAATCCCGCGGTGATCGGAGCACCGTCCTCATCATAGGTGTCCGGTGTCTGAATTTCCACAACTGAAAGTTTGCGCACATCTTGAGGCGAGATTAAACCGAAATAAACTTCGTCAACAACTTTATGGACTATTTCTTCAACGGCCATTTTATGCCTTCTCCTTAAGTTTTAACTTGGGCACTACACAAAGGCTCATCAATTCTTGCAAAAGAAGCTTGAAAGCATAGGAAACTGTGACTGGTGAGATTTTGGCCCTATCTTCGCAAATCCTACACACGTACTTTCTTTGCTTCATGTCATAGTAGGCTATGTTGCCGCAATTTTCGCAGATGTAAAGTGTGTACTTGTCTGATTCTTCAAGCAATCTATCCCTAAGAAGCATTGCAGCGCCGTGTCCGATCAGGCAGTCGCGTTCCATTTCACCGAATCTTAGACCTCCGCCTCTGGCTCTTCCTTCAGTGGGCTGTCTAGTCAACATTTGCACTTGTCCACGCGCTCTGGCGTGTATTTTGTCAGCAACCATGTGGTGCAGTTTCTGATAATATACAACTCCAATGAATACATCTGCAACGAATTTTTCGCCTGTTATTCCGTTGTAAAGGACCTCGCTGCCGGTGTGACTGAATCCCAACTTTACGAGGGCTTTTCTAATGTCCGAGGGTTTTTCGTTTGAAAATGGCGTTCCGTCGACTGGTTTTCCTCGCACGCCAGCAACTTTTCCAGCTATTGACTCAATGAATTGTCCAATAGTCATCCTTGAAGGAATCGCATGAGGATTAATTATTATGTCAGGGACTATGCCTTCTTCTGTGAAGGGCATGTCCTCCTGTGGAACAATTAACCCTATTACTCCTTTTTGCCCATGACGGGAGGCAAACTTGTCGCCTAATTCTGGAATACGTTGGTCTCGGACTCTTACTTTTACAAGTTTGCTTCCTTCCCCAGATTCTGTT
>CAZADP010000052.1:0-7533 GCA_964483905.1 uncultured Candidatus Bathyarchaeia archaeon
ATGGAAGCCCACTTAAAGCTTAGACCAGTGGATACAAACGTGGATGGAATTTTCATCGCTGGCGCAGTTTCAGGACCAAAGGATGTTTCTGAAAGCATAATTGCAGGCGAAGCAGCATCAGCAAGAGCGTCAATTCCAATGGGCAACAGAAAGGTCAGGGCAGAGGCCATAACATCCGTTGTAAATGAAGACCTATGTGTTGGATGTGGACTATGCGAAGAAATATGCCCATATGGAGCACCAAAAATTGAAAATGGAAAATCAAAAATCCGCGAGATACTATGCAGGGGATGCGGCACATGCGCCGCAGAATGCCCAAGACAAGCAATAACCATGCGACACTACAAAGACTATCAGGTTTTGGCACAGGTTAAAGCGCTTTTAGTGCCTGAAAGCATGAAGGAGGTTGCGTCTTAAATGGTTAAAGACATTTTTGAAGAAGAGAAAGCAAGCGAAAGTGAATTTGAACCAGTGATTGTGGCTTACTGCTGCAATTGGTGTTCTTACGCAGGCGCAGACCTAGCTGGCACAAGTCGTTTCCAATACCCAACCAACATAAGGATAGTCCGCGTAATGTGTACAGGAAGAATAGACCCAACATTTGTTCTCGAAGCTCTGAGAGCTGGAGCTGATGGAGTAATAATCGCTGGCTGCCACCCAGGCGATTGCCATTATCAAAAGGGAAACTACATGATGGAGAAAAGGTTCACTCACATAATGAAAGCAGTGCAGAGTATAGGAATCGAACCGGGACGAGTAAAACTGGAATGGGTTTCAGCAAGCGAAGGAGGAAAATTTGCAGCCCTCGTCAGAGAGATGGCGGAACAAGTAAAACAGTTAGGACCGAGCCCCTTTAGAGTTATTCAAAATCCGAAATAGGTGAGAAAATGACTGAAAAAGAAAAGCTAAAAAGAAAAACCGATGCAACAGTCCAGGCTTTCAAATCATTCAGGCTACGATGGGTAACTGGAAGATCGAAAATAAAAGTGGAGATTGACGAAGAAAAATATCAAAAAGCTGTAGATTCGATAATGCAAGACGAAATTGAGCGACACATGATAATGGAAGCCATGAAAGAAAAGGGGCCACTAACAGTGGAGGAGCTTTCGCAGTTAACTGATCTACAAACGAACCGAATAGTGCAGCATTTGATAGCTCTCAGAAGAAACGGCTTAGTAAGCGAAGCGGGAGAGAAAAACAAACAGTACCTTTATAGACTCATTTAAAGCGCACCGAATCTACGGTTATTCATATCAAGCTAACGAGTCACCGCTGGATCTAGTCGATCTTCACTCTAGCTGAACTGCGCGGTAATTATTACGCGAAAGCTATCTGTGAAGGCAAACACTCCTTAAGTTAGTCTTTTTCAATTCTTCCAGGTATTTATTTTCCCCAGACGCATTTGCGAGATGCTGTTGCGCATTTACAAACTCCAGAGTATGATACAGTGTCTCTTCTCCAGTGAGCTGATCCTTGAAGTAGCACCCCTTCCTTATGCCATTAGGTTTTAGACTTTTCAGATAAGCTAAAGCATACATACAGTGTCCGACAATTTCGCAGGAACTGCATTTAGACCAGTCTTCCGGGTACAGGCAAGGGCCACAAGTTACGTGACATGCTCTCTTTCCGGGGTATAGATTAACTTGAACATCGCTACCACAACGGCAACATGCATTTTCCCACGACTCAGCCTCGACCATTTTTCTCATCTCCAAATAATCTATTACTTTAATTAGTAAAGAATTGATTATAAACATTTCCTTTATAGATTATAAGCGAAAGTCCACCAAGGTTTATAAAGAATCAATAATCATCTTTTACTAGCTTATATATAGCGGATAGAATATTTTAGGGGGTGAAAGACCTTGACAAAGGTCATCGACGACGTTGATAAAAAGATCTTACATTTACTATCTAAAAATCCTGAGACTTCACAAATTCATATTGGAGAATGCTTGGGAATTTCGCAACCGGCAGTAAGTGCAAGGATGCAGAAGCTTAAGGAAACAGGGGTATTGACGTATCTAATCGGGGCCGATGTCAAGAAAGCTCAACTATTTCTTGCGAGAATTGATATAGTTACAGCCAACACTGAACACGTTCTGAATTTGCTAAATAAATGTCCTCTTTACCTCAACAGCTTTCTGACATCTGGAAGATACAACCTGACTATTCTTTTGATAGGTGAAAATATAAGATCTATAATGTCGTGTGTGGACTCCTATCTAAGACCCGACCCGATTATAAAAGAAATGGAGTTTAATCTTTTCATAACCCCGATTCGGGATTTTGTTGTACCTTTAAGACCTATTTTGGATAAAAAGAAAATCACACCCTGCGAAAAAGACTGTAGCAACTGTACCTTTTATATAAACAATAGATGCTTAGGCTGTCCAGGTTCGATTAATTATAGAGGGGCTCTTCTCTAAAGACAACCATTTTGTAAAATGACTGTTAAGAAGATTATCTGAAATGCAGAGTTGCAGGGAAAGTCCTTGTTAGGAACTAATGTGGATGAGCATCAGAATCGTCGCGTGCATACGCTATTTCACCTATTATTTCACTTTCGTTCTCTACCAAAACTTGACATGTTCCAGACTCGTTCATGCACGTAATAGATAAGGATTTTCAGTGAAAGTTCTAGAAAGCCAACACTACCACTTAAGACCAAATTCCCAGTGAATGCAAACACCAAAAGTATTGTTGTTAAAGTTGCCACAATTCTCCAAGAAATTGCTTTTATTAGACTTCTAATGGGTTTTTCCATTCATATGCACTCCTCTATGGATCCACCCTTATCGAATATCGCATAAGCATAATTAACCTTTTCAAAAGTGAGGGAATCCACTACAGGGGATCGGTTTTTCTCATCTGCCGTGAAGCAGCAATCTACTGGTCGCCATTGCACCCATCAAATATAAGCGTGCGAATTAGACTATAGTTTCTCTATACATTCGGGGTGGATATCTCCTGGAAAGTCGTGATCATATAAGTAGATCTTACCGCTTTCAAAATCAACTTCGACACGGTCATGAACTGTTGCCCTACGAAGAAAGTTCTGGTAATCTTCTTTACTTGAAATTTGAATTTCTCTAGAAAACTTCTCTTTTGCGCCCAATGGTTTCTGACAAACTTCGCACAGCAGTTCGACTACGCGAATTAATTCGAAGCTTTTGTCCTTCAATTCTTCAAACTTGACTTCAGACAAACTTCTTCTCAAGAATTTCGCCGCCCTAATTATTTCACGGTTCGAAAATATAATTGTATGTATTTTCATGCTTGATTGAATGGTTTACATTGATTCCCGCTCGCAATTATTCTTATATATGACTTGATATTGGATTAAGTCTTCTGCAGGAGTGAAAGCTTTGTCTGAAAAGCCTAGGCTGGATCCAGAAAAGGTGAAAGAACTGCAAGAACGTACCAGAGAAAGGAACCTTATACTTAAGGTGATCAAGGATCATGGTCCATCGACTGTAGATGAGCTGTCAAAGGCAACGAGCATGGAAAAGTCGAAACTTGTGAAACATCTAGTCGCCATGAGGATTTTTGGTAAAGTTGCGGTTGTTGGCGAGCGCGACAGCCAACTTGTGTATAGCTTGCCAGAAGAGAACATGTAGTAGCTTGTGGAGAATGCCTAGATTTTTTGCAAATCTATCCCTAATTACGCCTTAGTTGCTTCTGTTTGTTTTTGTTCTGACTGCGGTTGTGTTTGCGGTTCTTCTGCACTTTCCTTTTCTTCAAACCGAACCCCTTGCTCCTCTTCTTTCAAGTTGAGCGTTCCATGCACTGTGCCGTCGTCCAAGTATTTGATTGTAAACCCCATCTTCTTCATCAGATTTATAGCCCTGTAATTGTCAGAAAGCATTATGCCGTAAATTGTTTCAACTCCCATATCCTTCGCGATCTCAATTGTGTAATCCAGCATTTTCGTTCCCAATCCTAAGCCTTGCCATGGGTCTGCTACGATAAAGGCTATTTCGCCGCTTTTTCTGCCTGGTTCGACGATGAGCCTGGTTACTCCTAGAATTTTTCTATGCCCATTTTCATTCAGTTCCGCCACGATGGCCATTTCTCTATCGTAGTCGATGTTGCAGTAGCGTACTCTTACTTCATGTGGTGTGTCTTTGATTATCTGGAAGAATCTGTAGCGTATGGATTCCTCTGAGAAGTTTTGAAACATTTCTAGCCATAGTGGTTCGTCTTCTGGTTTTATGGGTCTTAATATTACTGTTCTACTGTCTCGAAGTTTCCACATGGTTTCGTACTTCTTCGGGTACGGAGTTATCACTAAGTGCTGGTGAGGTTCAAGCTTTGAGAATACGCGTTTCTTATCGATCACAATGCGAGCGTCAATAGCAAAAGCTTCTTTTTCGTTTATGAATAACGGGTTAATGTCAACTTCCTTAAGTTGTGGAAAGTCAACAAGCATCTGACTGAAACGCACCATTATCTCTTCGAGAAGCTTGATGTTCGCTGGCGGAACGTTTCTGTAGCCTTTCAGAAGTTGGTAAACCTTGGTTTCTTCCATCATCCTTCTAGCTAGGGTTTGATTTAACGGTGGGATTCCAATGGCAAAGTCTTTGAATAATTCTACGCCAACGCCGCCCATTCCGAATAGTATTACTGGACCGAACAGTGGATCCGCTTTTGCTCCAATGATGACTTCATAGCCTCGTTTCTTTATCATGGGCTGGACCGTAGCGCCTAGAATTTCCGCATTCGGGTTGTACTCTCTAGCACTGTGCATGATGCGTTTAAATGCTTCTCGAAGTTCAGTCTCGCTGGTTATGTCCAAGACCACCCCTCCGGCATCAGTTTTGTGGACAATTTGAGGAGACAGGATCTTAACCACGACTGGATAGCCTATTTGCCCGGCTAGAAGGGCGGCTTCGTCCTCTGTTCGCGCAATTTTCGTTCTTGCGACGGGAAAATCGTAATATTCCAAGAGGGTTTTGGCCTCTGCTTCATTCAGAATTTCACGGTTTTTCATGGCAACACTTCTCATTATGACCATGAACGGACGTTTCGGAGGAACAACACCCACTGGTAATTCTTCAGGTGTTTCATAGAGCAGTTCAAGGTTACTTTTGTACTGGTACATGTAAAGGTACGTTTTGATCGCTTGTTCTGGAGTGGTATATGTTGGGATATTGTTTTTGTTAAAGACGCGATTCGCCTCTTCCACGGCTCCAAAACCCATGAAGGAAGTCAAGATCGTCTTGTTTCGATAACCTCTCACGTTGCACAGTTCCACAATGCTTTTAGCAACCTCAACGGGTTCCGCTACAGCTTGAGGAGTATAAATTACGAGTATTCCATCGACGTTTTCATCGTTTAGACAGGCTTCGACGACTGCCTTGTATCTGTCAGCTTTGGCGTCTCCCAGAATATCAATTGGGTTGCCTCTGCTCCAGTAATGGGGCAATATGCTGTTAAGCGTCTCTATCGTCTTTTGACTTAGTTTAGCAAGTTTTCCGCCTTTTGCTATTAGCGCATCCGTTGCCATTACTCCTGGACCGCCAGCATTGGTGATTATCGCAAGATGTGGTCCTCTTGGTAAGGGCTGCATTCCCAAAACTTCGGCGCAGTTGAATAGGTCTGCGATTTCATCCACTCGCACTATTCCGGCGCGTTTGAATGCTTTATCATATACCATATCCTCGCCGGTGAGCGACCCCGTGTGAGATGCGGCTGCCTCTGCACTTTCGCTGAATTTCCCGGCCTTCACGACAATTATTGGTTTTGTTCTTGCGAAGTGTCTTGCCGCGCTCATGAATTTTCTTGCGTCTGTTAAGCCTTCAACATACATTAGAATGCTTCTTGTCTTCGGATCAGTACCAAAATAGTCTATGAGGTCGCCGAAGTCCACATCTATCATTGACCCTACCGAGACGAAGTTGCTAAAACCTATGTTTTCGTGTATAGCCCAGTCAAGGATTGCAGAACCCAATGCTCCGCTTTGACTGATGAAGGCTATGTTTCCTGGTTTTGGCGTTTTGCTTATGAATGTTGCGTTGAGATGGATGCTTGGTCGGATGATGCCTAAACAGTTGGGCCCAACAATGCGTAAGCCATATTTCTTTTTTGTATCAATTATTTTTTGTTCCAGGGCCTTGCCTTCGAGGCCGATCTCCTTGAAGCCGGCGGAGATTATGATTATTCCTTTTATTCTTGCTTTTCCGCATTGTTCCACCACTTCTGGAACGGTTTTGGCCGGAGTAGCGATTACCGCAAGGTCAATTGGTTCCGGAACTTGCTCTACAGTTTGACAAGCCTTGAAGCCCAAAATTTCCGTTTTTCGAATATTGACTGGGTAGACTTTGCCTCCAAAAGGTAGTTGCGTAAAATTTTTCATTAGCGCATATCCTACTGTGCCCTCTTCGTCGCTTGCGCCGACTATAGCGACGCTTTTGGGATTAAAAATTTTATCAAGATACAAAGTAACCAAGATTGATAACCTTCCCGGTTGGGGTTTTGATTCGAATTGGAAAATTAAAACTTTATGTCTCAATACTACAACTTCCACTTTGAAAACCGATAGGCTAGACCAAATCAACCAGTTGTTAGAAAATGAATCTCGTTATTGATTCCGTCGCAGATCTGTTTCTTCACTAAATATTAGTGTATGGCTTTTGCAGTCTTTGAAACCCCCATCAGATCAAGCATCCTCCCACAGTTTAAACCTCTCATGCAATGGAAAAGGCATGCGGATAAGGTTTTTATGGGTGTTCTTCTGGTTAGATAATAGGTACGAATGCAATGATAAAAGGCACAGTACGGATTTGTCTTCTGACATTGTTACTGCTGTCGATGTTTTCTCTGTCTTTCCCGATCAGTACATCTGAAAATTCCATTTATGTAGTAGCAAAAGAAATAAAGATTTCACCTGGGAACACTACCGTTCACTATATTTATTTCGATTTCACTGAAGGAAGGATCAACCCATTTCTATTGACCAATATTACGATAAGCGAACCAGGTTGGTATCATTTGGAAATTTGGATTGATGTGTTCAATCCTTCCGAGAGAGCCGAGGGGATTATAATATACGTGAGTGAAAATGGGGCCTATTTTATTCCCAGAATGCTTCGCCCATATCTCATACATTGGCCCATCGATATGATCGAGTTTCTAATTACAGATGAGGCCGTACACTTGGGAACTTTCGACTACACATGGGGACCTTGTCCTTTGTATTTATCTGCCCACGAGTACAGGAAATACGCCATGTACATTATTGCCAATTTTGAGGCAGTTAAGCCCGGCATCATTGAGTGTTCTCTCTGGGATACATCGCGATTTGTCCTTGAAATGCTCATAAACAATGCGTTTGAGATAAACACATATGCGAATGTAACCAAAGTGGAAATCTTAGATGAAAATGAAGCAGCAGAATTCCCGAAATTCCCAGAACCACCACAGCATCCCAGCAATTTTGACATAGTTGTTTGCGCAAATGGAACAGGCCCATAACGGATCCAAGGTCCCTAGCCATTCTCAAAGTGTTCGGAGCCCATACTTATTTCTATG
>CAZADP010000053.1:0-7531 GCA_964483905.1 uncultured Candidatus Bathyarchaeia archaeon
GAACGAGATAATCACAACAATATTCTCTCACCCGTCAAATGCAGCTTGCACCAAAACGGCAGGTTTTAGGATAATAACATTGTATCCTGATGAAAACGGCTATCCAGATCTTGAAGCACTGAAAGCAGCGGCTTCAGAACACACTGCTGGACTGATGATAACAAACCCAGAGGACACAGGAATCTTTAATCCAAAAATTGACGAGTTCGTGAAAGTCGTCCACGAAGCAGGTGGGTTATGCTCCTACGACCAAGCAAATGCCAATGGCATATTAGGCGTAACTAGGGCAAAGGATGCTGGCTTTGACCTTTGCCACTTTAATTTGCACAAGACATTTTCAGCCCCTCACGGATGTGGCGGACCAGCAGTTGGTGCAATTGGAGTCACCGAAGAACTCGCAAAATTCCTACCGGTTCCAATCATAGAGTTCGACGGTAGCAAATATCACCTAAACTATGATAGACCTGAGAGCATTGGAAAGGTGAGATCGTTTTATGGAGTCGTCCCTGTAGTTTTAAAAGCGTATGCATGGGTAATGAGCCTCGGCGAAGAAGGCTTGAAAGAAGTCGCTGAGATCGCTGCTCTTAACAACAATTATTTGCTCAAAAAATTGCTGGAAATACCGGGAGTAAGCGCCCCTTATGCCAAAGACAAATGGCGAATCGAACAGGTTAGGTATAGCTGGGAAGAGTTAACAAGAGAGACAGGAGTTCATTCCGAGGAAATTGGTCTCAGGGCAGCTGACTTCGGCGTCCATTATTGGACCAGTCACCACCCATGGATAGTCCCTGAGCCCTGCACCCTCGAACCAACCGAGTCATACTCTAAGACCGATCTTGATGAATATATTGAAATCCTAAGACACGTAGCCAACGAGGCGTACACGAATCCTAAGCTAGTGAAAACATCCCCCCACAATAGCACTATTCACAAGGTCAATCATGCCCCATTGGATGAACCATCAGATTGGGCAATGACTTGGAGGGCATACCGCAAGAAAGTACACAAAAAGTCTAGAAAAGGAGCAATTACGCATTGCAGCCTTAATCTTTAATGGGCGTAAAGGTGATGTGTAAATTATGGCAAAACTTACCAAACAAAAATCGCGTGGCGCACTGGAAGGTAAGGTCACACTAATCACTGGTGGCGCGTCGGGCATCGGGCGGGCGACAGCGTTGCTCTTTGCTCGAGAAGGCGCAGCGGTGGCAATTGTTGACGTAAACGAATTGGAAGGGGAAGCTGTAGTCCAAACAATTGTCAACGAAGGAGGGAAGGCAATATTTGTGCGAGCTGATGTATCCAAGGCTGTAGACTGCCAATTTGCTGTACACCAGACCGTTAAGCAGTTGGGGAAATTGGATGCTCTCTTCAACAATGCAGGGATCATTCGGCGCGCATCGGTTACGGAGCTAAGCGAAGAGGACTGGGATCGAGTGATGGCCATCAACGTTAAGTCCGTCTTTCTGCTCTCGAAATACGCAATTCCCATCATGACGAAGGCTGGAGGCGGCGTAATAATCAACACCGCATCGGGATGGGGATTGATTGGCGGACGGAAGGCTGCTGCTTATTGTGCGTCTAAGGGCGCAGTTGTGCTTCTGACCAAAGCCATGGCCATCGATCATGGTGCACAGAACATTCGTGTTAACTGCATCTGCCCTGGTGACATAGATACGCCTATGTTGCGCGACGAAGCTAAACAGCTAGGCCAGCCTGAAGATAAGTTTCTAGCTGAATCAGCGCAGCGTCCGTTGCAGAGGATTGGTAAACCTGAGGAGATCGCCCAAGCAGTATTATACTTAGCTAGCGATGCATCGTCGTTTGTCACTGGCACTGCGCTAGTGGTTGACGGTGGCGGATTGGCAGGTTCAGGGTGATTCTTGCTTAAGAATTTCTGGGTAATAGCAGACTGATTACTGTCTGCTTATCATTTATGATGTCATAAAAAGTGAATAGTAGAAAGCAAAGCTATACGGTTCCATCCGAGATACATAAAATATCTGGCTGAGCGCGCCGTTCACTTCTTAAATGTCTCTATGGTGAACTTGTTACCATCAGGGTCAGTCAACACTGCTGTTCGAGCACCCGCGCGCGACTTATTGAGATCATCATCCCACAGGAATTGCAAATAAGTAAACCAAACAAATCCTTGAAAGCCTTGGCCACGTGCGCGCAGTTGACGCAAGACGGAATAATACTCTTCCCACATCTTTCACCACTTAGAGTGTAAGGTTTTTATGACTTGTGGAAGAAACCAGTCCTTAGTTGTGATGAAAACATGTTATTTCCTTGAACCTTGCGCAAGTCATAAAAAAAATAAATAAATAAACAAATAAAACAAATCCTTGAAATCTACCCATCAGTCCTCCTGAATTGCCTAAAGCATTATTTTATTATTGGTTTTATAGTTATAGCATTACAAAGAGGGTTAGATTTGGTTGAAAACGATGGTGTCGGCCCAAAAATTGCCATCATAGGCGCGGGTTTTGTGGGTTCAACATTTGCCTATTCTCTCCTTATTCGCGGTTTAGTCTCTCAAATTGTAATTATAGACATTAATAGAGAAAGGGCTGAAGGAGAAGTCATGGATCTAAACCATGGATTGCCGTTTGCTCATCCAGTAAAAATCTGGGTCGGCGATTATGCTGACTGCAAGGACGCCGACATAGTGGTCATTGCTGCTGACAAGGGTCAGCCGATTGAAAAGTCACGTTTAGAGTTGGCTGAAGGAAATTTTGAAATTATGAAACAGATAGTTCCCAAAGTTACAGAATATAACAAAGACTGCATTTTCTTGGTGGTAACCAACCCTTTGGATGTCATGACTTATGCTGCTTTGAAGCTTTCAGGTTTCCCAAAAAACAGAGTCATAGGCTCTGGAACTATCTTGGATACTGCGAGGCTTAGGTATTTGCTTGGCGAACATCTCAAAGTTGACCCTAGAAACGTTCATGCATATATCATCGGTGAACATGGCGACAGCGAAGTACCTGTATGGAGCCTCGCAAACGTTGCAGGAATAAGGCTTAAAGACTACTGCCCAATTTGCAAAGTCCCATATGACCTAGACCACTTCAATGGTTTATTCTTGAAAGTAAAAAATGCTGCCTACGAAATCATAAGACGCAGAGGCAGAACTTATTACGCAATTGGTTTAGGACTAACTAGAATCGTTGAAGCCATTGTTCGAGACGAAAACTCAGTTTTGACTGTTTCCTGTTTTCTCCATAACTATCACGGCGTAAGCGATGTTTGCCTCAGCGTCCCAGCAGTCATCAACCGAAGTGGCATAAGAGAAATCATCGATCTTCCATTAGATGACAAGGAGACAGAGGCTTTTCAGAAATCAGCAGCCATAATAAATGGGATCAATAATTCGCTTAGGCTTCACAGCTAGCCCTCGCGTTAGATTATCACGACACATGAAAACTTTAGTGATGGAGGGTAAAATGATAAGATCACGGTCTAAGGAAGCCTTTTAGATTATCTTTTACCGACTTGAAAAAAGTGTGTTTGATTTTTTCAGGTTCTTGGAGGTTCTCAAGTTGCGTTATCCTGAAATACGCGCGTGGTGGATGTGGATCAGGCTGGAGCCATTCAGATCTTCGGTAGCCACGAATTTCTGATTCTCTCTTGAACAGGGGAAATAATCTTCTGAAAGCGATTTTTCTCAAATCTTCTGCCAACACTTTTGGCTGGCCAATCATTTTTGCTGAGTCTAAGTCTGCGCCGCTTTCAAGGAATTTTCCAAAGAAGTAGATAAGTCCTAAAGCCACTATGTAATAGGCCCAATAAGAAAGAAGGCTGAAGTAAAATATGTAAGGCGAGAAAACGTGAAATCTGAGTAAAAATTCGATGCTGAACAGAGAAGACATTACTAGTGTATCGCATCCTTTCAAATGGCTTAGCTCATGACCAATCAAGCTTGTAAGCTCATTCTCCTTAAGCTGTGTTATTATTCCCCCTAAGCCCAGTAGCCTTCACAATCTCCGTCTGGCTCTTAGGCTTATTGTTAACCAACGCAGCCAGAACTAAACTCCGAGTAGAAAAATTCGGGCTTCATACATGAAGCTATGCAATATGGGAAATTTAGACTTTGTTTCAAAATGGAAAACATACGAAAAATCAAAAGAGGAATAATAGGGATTCTTTACCCAAAATAAGCCTTAGACAATAGTTAAAAGGCGAAAATTGTATGACGGGCCCGCAGGGATTTGAACCCTGGATGTCCGGTCTTTTCAGATCTCCGGCTCCGAAGGCCGGCGCCTTAATCCGTACTGGGCTACGGGCCCTTGTTGTGAGATATGTGCACTCTGATTTAAATTCCCTGTATACGGAGTAATTTGCAATTAGCGTTTATTAGTGTTTGAAGTATAACAAAAACATGGAAATTGTGCCGATAAATATTCCTGTTGCATTAATCACGGATAAGCAACACTTGCCATAGCAATAAGAAACAATAGACATAACCCGCCTCGGCCTTACATGGTGCCTAGAAATATTGACCCACAAATGTTTTGGGCGACTGTTGCAATAAGTGCTTAGCGTGTAATCCGACTCTAAAGTGTGGTGGAATCTGATTTCTCCATCCTATCTTTGTAATAACAGATTAAGCTGGAATGTGTTAAGGGAAAAACATGTATTGAATATCTGTAGCAAGAGCTAAGATAAGCAAGTATTTTCGGTTGACTTTTCCATGGATAAGAGTGACTTGTACACAAAGTTAAATAGCGGGTTGATTCCTATGATTGAGTGATTGAAATGATGAGTTGGGACGGAAACCTATTGTACCCAATATTGCTAATAGGCGTCCCGATGCTTTTTCTCTACTATTTTTGGATCGCTAAAGATGAAATGAGGGGAAAACCAAAAATCAAAAGGATAATATGGCTAGTGCCCATCCCAATTTTGCTTATATTCTTCTTCACTTGTCCGTTCTACACTATGCTTGCTTTGATAGTTTTGGTCGCATTAGGCGAAGCATCTGAATGTCAGTGATTGGAGCTCGCGCTGGCCCGATTTCTTGATGGGGATTTTTCAAAGTCTCTAGAATGCTGGATCTTTGAAAGTTGTGGGTCTAGACTCATACGCAAAAGGAATAATGAAAACCAACCTTGAAAGATGTGCACGCATCATAAAAGTCTGCGGATTTTCGTTACACACGAAAGCCTACCTGATCTATGAAAAGTATCAACTCGTAGAGAGAAAATAGGAGTTCAAATTTCACCGGGGCTACCACTTTTTTCTTGCTTCATTTTACAGCTTCTTTGCACAAAGGGCTAGTCTTCTTTTTAATCTCTCCTATTCCCTCATTCACCGTGCATTCTGGAAACATTAAGATTTGTGATTAGTCGGGATGATGATTCAAGTTAGCTCAAGAATTGAAAGCAGTTCTGATATCTTTTTTATTGTGAATTTAGGTTGCATGCTTTTGTTCAAGATTGGCTCTCTACATTTTTGTCTAATGAGTCTGACCGATATAAGTCCTGCCGCGTTTGCTCCAAGAACATCCGTTTCAGGGTCCTCTCCTACGTAGACTGTCTCTTCTGGTTTGACTCCTAATTCCTCTATGGCAACTTTAAAAATCTTGAAATGCGGCTTCTCTGATCCGACATCTTCAGAAATAATCACAGTGTCAAAAAAGTGGTGAAGCCCCAAACGAATTAGTTTTTCCCATTGCTTGACCGATCTCCCATTCGAAACTATTCCAAGCTTGCAACCCTTGTCTCTGAGGGCTATCAAGGTTGGAATAACATCAGGGTTTGGTTTTATGTAACCAAGCTTTGTGTCATGATAGGCAACGATTCCAGCAGCTATAATCTTAGGGTTTCTGCTACATCCTACAGCCTCTAGGAGTCTGTCGAAATGTTCGTCGTAATTGGAACCGTATTTTTCCACAATCTTCATGAGAAGGCTATAACCTTTCTGTACATTTCTAATAGGTAAACCGCATTCAATCATCGCCTTGATAGCATTCGTCCTTGCCATCTTAGCAAGTGTTGTGGAATCAAACAGTGTATCGTCAATATCGAAGAGCACAGCTTTAATTTCCTTTCGTCGTTTCAACCCTAAACCACCATAAGCGTCAATCTGCGTTCAGGTCATCAATTTCTAAGAGGTGAAATGTTGTGATAAAAGAATTTTACGGTGGGAGAAAAGTCCGAGTTAAGAAACACGCTGTTCTGATTATTTGCTTGCTGATCGCTTTGGAACTCCTCTTATCAACCTTTTCATTTATTTTTTCTTTGAAGTTGCCCTTTTCGTCCGAAAGAACAACTCTTACCTATGTGCTTCCTAATCTACCCCTATCAAGTGTTTTCCCCTGATCAAGTCTCCACCACCTAGACAGCGCGCAATACAGTGAAAATCCCACAACTTCCCTCTTTTTTTAACCTTTTCCAATCACCTTAGCTTTTCACACTCACCCTATCGAAATCCTTTTAGAAGCTTTTCTGGCGCCCCAGTAAATTTAAGTGCCTGTTCTAACAACGTGATGGACAAGTATGATCATGAAAGAGTTCCCCCATCACATGCTGCGCGAAATCTACGAACAGCCCCAGGCAGTTCAAACCACACTAGCAGAAGGCCACAGAGAAGTTCGAAGCGTAGTGGAAGAAATCAGGTCGAAAAACTATGAGATGATCTACATCACGGGCAGCGGAACCAGCTACCACGCTGGAATGGCTGGGCAATACGCGTTGTTCACGTTGACGAAACTCGTCACCAGCCTGATTCCAGCGTCAGAGTTTCCAGTGTGGATACCCTCAGCCGTCAAACGAAGGGCCTTGCTCATAGCCATATCCCAGTCTGGAGAAAGCACTGATGTCCTTGCTGCAGTGAAGGCGGCGCTAGAGAAGGAAATGGACATATTGGCGGTTACCAACACCCCGGGCAGTTCGCTCACGGAACGGTCACGTTACATCTTACTCACAAGGGCAGGCGAGGAACTCGCTCTCACGGCGACGAAAAGCTATATCACACAGTTGGCAACACTTTTTCTACTTTCTCTAGAGTTAACAAGCCCCGAAGGGTTTGGGTCTGAAGAATTGGCGCAGTGTAGGAAAAGACTGTTCGAGGCACCAACACTTATTTCGACAACCATAAGTATAAACGAAGATTTGATGCGTGAACTCTCAGACGCGCATAAAGACAAGAGCTTCTTTTTCTTGCTGGGTAGTGGTTCAAACTATGCTACTGCGTTAGAAGGCGCGCTTAAACTGAAAGAAGCTTGCAACATATTTGCGGAGGGATTTGCGAGCAGAGAATTTTTGCACGGTCCCATGCAACTCCTCAATAAGAAGACTCCGGTTCTGTTCATGTTGTCCGCGGACGAAATAGATAGCTTTCTCGAATTGATGGAGACGATAAGAAAATTTGGGGCTCCTTTGATTTCGATTTCCGAAAAATCGGACAGAGTGAAGGAAGTTTCCACGGGATTAGCATGCATTCCAGAAGGCTTTCCAAAAACTTTTTCCCCAATTCTTTATGTAGTACCGTTACAGTTATTCGCCTATTACAGTTCCATAGCTCG
>CAZADP010000054.1:0-2140 GCA_964483905.1 uncultured Candidatus Bathyarchaeia archaeon
ATGCGTCCAAACTTCATGGCGTCTGACATTGAACCTTCTATTGTGTATTGCTTGGCAAAGTATGCTCTTGTCTGGTCTAGTTCTCGGGTCAGCATTTTGTAGAAAACATCTTCAGGTCCTTTCAAGGTGACGTCAGGTTTTTCATGCTTTCCTTCAAGAAACGTAGCCATGCCATTTTCGAACTTAATGTAGAAGTCCCCTTCTCCTGTTACTATGAACTGTATGACTTTATTCCATCCAGCCATGAGACCTTTTGCTTCGGCTACTGCATTAGCTCTATTGGCTAGCTCCTTGTAACCATCTTTTACTCTTCCCATTTTCGAAACCTCTTGATTACGGTAAGTAACAAAAAATTTAAGTTTTTCCTACGCGCAGAGACATTTTGATGGGAGTAACGTCCGAGATAACGTTGTCTAGAGCTTTTCTTTCGCGGAATGTCTCATATGTCAAAGGTTGAGTGGAAAATTTAAAATATGTCACTGGCGTGAATTGTTTTCTCCCGATGTTAACTGGAGGAGGATTTGATGGGGAAAGTCGTGATAGTGGATTACCTAAGATCCGCTTTTTCCAGATCCAGACCAAAAGAACCTGAAAAGGACAAGTTCAATCCATTAAGAACCGACCAAATAGCTGCCATGCTTATTGAAAAAATCATCGAAAGGACACGCGTCAACCCTTCCGAAATTAACGAAGTCGTTGCAGCGAGCGCCTTTGGAGTATGGGAGCAATGGACTTATGGCGGACGCTCAATAGCCATGTTAGCTAAACTTCCAGTAGAAGTTCCGACAGTCTTTGTCGATAGACAGTGTGGATCTTCGATGAGCGCCGTACACCTTGGTGCCATGGAAATAATGACTGGAAATTCTGATCTTGTGATCGCGTCTGGAATGGAACACATGACCCACATTCCAATGGGTGAGAATCCGTATATTAGTCCGCCAATGGATCTCATTGAAAAAGAAGAATATAGGAAATATGAAATGGAAACAGGCTTCATAATGGGACTAACAGCAGAAAGATTGTTCAAAGAAGGAGCGGAAAAGTATGGTCTCACCAAGGAAGATCTAGATAGATGGTCTTTAAGAAGCCACGAGTTGGCAGCAAGGGCTCAGCAAGAAGGATTTTTCAACGGCGAGATAATGCCAATAATCGTAACCTACCCAGATGGAACCACGGAAACTATTGATAAGGATCTAAGCGTGCGATCTGACACGACCCTAGAAAAAATCCAAGGTCTTCCACCAGTATTTATAGAAGGAGGAGTAATAACTGCTGGAAATTCTTCCCCACTAAATGCTGGCGCCTCCTGCGTATTGCTCGCGTCTGAGGAAAAAGCAAAATCACTTGGGCTAACCCAACTCGGAACAATAAAGTCAATAGGATGGGCTGGGGTTCATCCCGCAGTCATGGGCAAGGGCCCTGTTCCTGCAAGCAAAATAGCACTCAAACGTGCTGGGTTAAACGTTAAGGACATTGATTTTTGGGAAATAAATGAAGCGTTTGCAATTGTGACCTTGTGGTGTATGAAAGAACTTGGAATCGACCCGGAAAAGGTAAACGTTAAAGGAGGAGCTATAGCCATAGGCCACCCGCTCGGAGCAACCGGTGCAAGACTTGTTGGGACTCTGGCGAGGATATTGAATGGTCAAGGCAGACGATACGGACTAGCAACTGCATGTATAGGTGGAGGACAAGGAATAGCAACAATTATCGAGAAAGAACAATGAGTGTCCTTCAATTTCTAAGTAGCTTTTGCTAAGATCCCTTTTTTGCCTCTCTCCCTCATTCCTAGTAATATATTCTTGATAGAATCGCAATATTCTTTTATGAAGGGCTTGGTACAGGTGCTATATGCTTAAGTGGAAGAAAATTGCTGAGAACTTCATATCAATAGATGCTGGGAAAGAATACGACGAGAAACCCTACTACTGGACAACATTCTATTACTATGAAGGACTGATTATTGACAGTGGCTGCCCCAACACAGCCGAAGAATCCGTAAGTTTTATCAAAGATATGAAGCTCGACGTTAAAGCTGTTCTCTTGACACACTATCACGAAGACCACAGCGGCGGCGCATATCTCTTCAAAGAAAGACTTAATGCCTATGTTTTCGCTCCCATGCGATCCCTTGAAGTTC
>CAZADP010000054.1:2240-7403 GCA_964483905.1 uncultured Candidatus Bathyarchaeia archaeon
TTGAAGTTCCAGCATACAGGCGAATAGTGTGGGGTCAACCAAAGTCGATTCAAGCAACTCCAGTCGAGCAGAAAATGAGATTCAACAATGTGACTCTAACCACATTTGAAACTCCAGGTCATAGCTTTGACCATGTATCTTATCTAATTGACGACATCATGTTTATGGGTGACTTAGTGACAAACCCAACGCCAGTTATAATAATGAAAGAAGAAGACTACATAGACCTAATAGATTCACTTAAAATGGTCATGAACTTGGATTTTAAAACGGCATACGGTGGTCATGGAGCTTGGGACAAAAAAGGCATCAAAGTCGCCCTAGATAACATGTCGAAGCTAAAGAAGAAGATTGATATGCTTCAGAACATGGGCCTAAGTGTCGAGCAGATAGTGGAAAAAGTCTTTTCAAATGTGCCAAAGAAGGTCCTTCTGATGGAGAAAATGAGTGAACACGAATGGTCTAGAAGAAATCTCGTTGAGTCACTTCTTGGAATGAGGCATAAGTCTGATAGCCTATCCGAAAACAGGTAGAATTGTTTAAGCATTGTGAAGAACATCCATCCAAAGGAATAGACTTCGCCATGTTCCAACAGATCACGATTCTGTAAAGTCTTAAAAGACTCTAAATCAAGACAGATTAATCTGGTGTCGAATTGAGAGCTTCAGACAAAATTTTTGAAAAATACTTCAAGCTTGAACCCATCGAAGGCGAGAGTAAGATTATACCTTTGAAAGAAGCAGTTCAAGGATATATCAAGCCGGGATTACATGTATATTTGGCCTATCTTCCTTTCGCGGTAACCTACGAGATTGTCAGGCAATTTCATGGCAAAAATGCCAATTTTACAGTTAGTTGCTTGGGCGGCATTGATAATGTCAACATCTTGATCGCAGCGGGATTGGTTAAGCGTCTAATAGCCAGTTACGCTGGCCTCATACTTCCCAGTCCTGTTATGTCTGGAATTCTGCAGCAGGCAATAAGCAAGGGGCTCGAGATAGAAAATTGGTCGTTACTTACAATGATACAACGTTTGATGGCAGCAACCCTTAACCTGCCTTTCATGCCTACTCGCTCGCTAGAGGGCTCTTCGATAGCTGATGAAAATCATGAAAGGAACTTGTATCATAAAATGGTTGATCCGTTCGTTGGAGAAGAGGTCGGGGTGATAAGTCCGTTGAAGCCTGACATCGCAATAATGCATGCCTATTGCGCCGATCCTGCTGGAAACGCCGTTCCAGTGCTCTCCCCTGTTGAAGAAGCTTATGGCGCATTTGCTAGCAAAGAAGGGGTAATACTCAGTGTTGAAAAGATTGTAAATACTGAATATCTGCGCAAATACTCATTGAATGTGAAGGTGCCCGCACCTATCGTAAAGTGTGTTGTTGAAGCACCTTTTGGCATGCACCCATACGGCTGTCGTGGACATGACGGTGAGGGATATGGCGAAGATGCTGAATTTGCCAAGAAATTGCAAATAGCATTTAAGGAAAAGGAAACAGCAAAGAGCTGGATAGAAGAGTGGATATTTGACGTAGAGTCACATGAAGGCTTCCTTCGCAAATTGAGTCTGGAACGGCTTCGTGTGCTTCAAGGGCGCGTCTCCTATGCGGGTTGGAAAGCCGATGCCTCGAAAATCGCTGAAAATCTATCCGATGCCCCTGCAAACAGAACAGAAAGAGCTGTCATTTTTGCAGCTCGCGAAATCATTAACTCCGTGCAAGGGCAAGGATACGATACTATTCTTGCCGGGATTGGGATTTCCCATCTTGCGGCTTGGGTGGCTATGTACAAGCTTCACTTCAAGGGAATAAATGTTCATCTATTGGTGGAGCTAGGGCTATTTGGATATCAACCCCCGCCTGGACAACCCTTCCTTGTTTCTGTGAGGGGAATGGAGTCTTGTTCGATGTTGACTGACACTTTGGGCATTCTTGGTCTGGTTGCAAATAACACTCGGATGCTTGCCTGTATGTCCGCGGGGCAAATAGATAGGTATGGTAATATTAATTCTACAAAAGTTGGTGACTTGTTCCTCTTCGGCAGCGGAGGTGCGAACGATGCTTCAATGACAGCGAAGGAGGCGATAATAACGCTTCTTCATGATAAAAGAAGACTTGTGGAAGAAGTGCCGTATATTACATGTCCTGGTCGAAACGTTAAAAAGGTTATCACAGATCGTGCCGTTTTTGAGAAAGTTGAGAATGAGTTGGTGTTAAAGAAGATTTATGTCAAAAAAGGGGAGAGCAAGGATGAAGCAATGTCTGCGGTTGTGCAGGACATGGGCTGGGTTCCCAAGATTGCTGAGGAGTTACTGCAATTAGAAGAACCAGTGCCAGAAGGGATCATGCTATTGCGTTGCTTCGATCCAAACCGATATTTTCTTGGAAAACCTTAAGAAGATACTAAGCGTTTCCGCATTTGAATGTTTCAACGAATGTACGGTTATCTATTGTTATAAATATGGAAGTTTTCCTCGAAACGTATTAAAACCCAAGGTTTTGCTAAGTAGTGTTAAAGTGGTAGAAATGGATGCAGAAGCAATGAAGCGTGATGAACTAAAATGTTTTTTTGAACCGAAAAGTGTCGCAATTGTTGGAGTCTCACGCAACCCTCTTAAGTTTGGTTATTCCTTGCTGGAAAACCTGCTTGATTTGGAATTCAAGGGCAGAATTTATCCTGTCAACCCTAATGCAGATGAAGTGTTGGGTTTGCGAGTCTATCCTAAGGTTGACTCCATAAAAGAGGATGTTGAGTTAGCGATAATCATCGTACCATCATTTGAGGTTCCGGAAGTAATGAGAGACTGTTCAACGAAACGAGTCAAGGGCGTAGTTATCTGTTCCTCTGGTTTTCGTGAAACGGGCGAAGCAGGACGAAAGCTTGAAGAGGAGGTTCTGACAATTGCAAAAAAGACTGGAATTCGCGTAATTGGACCAAACACAACTGGCATTTTAAACACCTCGAACAATTTTACAACTTCTTTCGTGCCCCTTCCGAGGTTAAAGAAGGGCAATGTGGCTTTTATAGCTCAAACAGGTTTGTTCGCGGCTGCAGCCTTTTGGTGGATAGTGTCTAAACAGCCTTTTGGAATAAGCAAAATTGTAGGACTTGGAAATAAGTGTGATGTGGATGATGCAGAGGTTTTGGAATATCTAGCTGAGGATCCCGACACAGAGGTTATTGCAATCTACATGGAGGGAGTGAGAGACGGAAGAAGACTCTTTGAAGTTTTTAAGAAAGTTGGGAAGAAAAAGCCCATTATCGTACTTAAGTCTGGTAGGAGTGCTGCTGGCATAAAGGCATCGCTGTCCCATACAGGTTCCCTTGCCATAAGAGACGAGGTGTTTGATGCTGTGTGCAAACAGGCTGGCATTATCCGGGTAAATGGCGATCTCGAGGAGCTTTTGGACGTAACTAAGGCTTTTGCCTTGCAACCATTGCCCAAGGGAAATAAGGTTGCAATAGTCACTGTCAGTGGCGCGGGTGGCGTAATGGCAGCCGATGAGTGTGCCAAGCATGGCCTGGAGCTCGCAGGCTTGTCCGCCGAAACTCTAAGTCGAATAAGGACTCGTATGCCGTCATGGGCGGTGGTAAATAACCCAGTGGACATTGAACCTTTGTTTGAGGCTATTGGTCCTGAAGAGAGCATAAAAACAGCACTTGGAGCGGCTTTAGAAGATAGGAACGCTGACAGCATAGTGGTTTTGTTTGTTGCTGTGCCGAGGCTCATTCCGTTCTTTAATGTAAGAAATGTTATTAATCATGTAAAGGAAAGACCTCTAGAAGATAAACCCATATTGACACAGTTCATAGGGTTTAAAGATACTGTTGAGTCATGGACGGCTCAGCTCGAAGAGGATAACATTCCTGTCTACTCTTCAATTGAACGATGCGTTAAGGCCCTAGGACACTTGTGGAAGTACAAGCAACATCAAGAGAAACGTATGTGATTATTCTCAGCGATTATTTGTCTCACTAGAAGTTTTCAGGCGTGTTCTAGCAGTTATCTAGTTCCTTAATGAACTTTTCCAATTTCTCGTTGAACTCTTCAGGTTTTTCAAGCATCACCATATGACCTGCACTTGCTATTAATTCAAGTTTCGAGTTTGTGATATTATTCCTCAAGTATTCTGAGTATTTGACAGGAGTTAGCTGATCTTCTAGCCCGCAGATGATTAGTGTTGGTACTTTGATTTCTTTTAACCTATTCATGGTGTCAAATTTGTCACATGCCTCAAAATCATCGTAGGCTGACTCTGGGCTTATGTCCATCATCTCTTGTGCCACTTTCTTTTTGATTTCACCTGATGCTTCGTTGGAAAGAGCAAGTCTTGTTATAAATTCTATTGCTTGAGCATAACCCCTTCTTATTGCATTGAAAATCATGGGGTTTACTCTTAGTTTCGCCCCTGTGCCAACCAAAACTATTGCTTTTAAATATTCTGGATTATCCAGGGCGAATTTCTGGGCTATAGCACCACCCATAGAATGGCCAACCATCACAACATTTTTCAGGTCCCTTTCATCGCATAATTTTTTCACTTCTCGAACATACCCATCAATGGTCCTTTTCCCAATTCCAATGCCATGATCCTGAAGATCGATAGCAAGGGCATGACTGAAAAACTTCATTTGATGTTCCCAAACCTTATGACTTCCTGCAGCCCCGTGAATGAAAAGCAAAGTTAGCTTCATTTTTTCACCTGTTCAGAAGACATTGTTTCTTTTTGATTCTGTCGAGTTAAGCAAAGTAGGATCACTGTTTTTCCTTAAAGGAATTCACAAGTTGGTCGATGCACGAATAAGAGCTCTTCACCTTAGTAACGTCACCGAGAAACGTAAAGTTCCAAAAAACGGCTGTTTGAACTCCGGCTTTTCTATACTCGTCCAGTTTACCAATTACGTCTTCGACGCTTCCCCACAGAAAGCTCTCTTGAATGACTTCAAGTGGAACACTTTCTATGGCTTTCGTAACATCTTCCTTTGCATACTTTGCCGGGACATAGTCGGTGAGAGGGTAGAAGTCTTCTCCTAGTGGGTGCTTACGGCCAAGTTTTTTATAGAGATTAGCCGGGGCTAGTAAGGCTCCAGCTTTTATGAGCGGGGCTTCCATTATTCTGAGGCATTCTTGTCTGCTTTCATCTATGATGAGGTTTAGAT
>CAZADP010000055.1:0-7354 GCA_964483905.1 uncultured Candidatus Bathyarchaeia archaeon
GTGCTACTGCACCAGCAGAAAAAACATGGAGATGGTTTTGTTTCGACATATTCTTCCCCACACCAGTTGCTTGCATGGATATGTCTAACTCTGCATTTCCTTGATTTTCTCCTCGACTGCTTTAAGCTCTTTCTTCAGTTCTTCTGCGTAGTTCTTTAGCTTCTCAGTCTTCTCAGCTCTGCTAAGGAAGCGTCTTCTGTAACCGTGCTCATGTCCGTGCATACCGCAACCACAATAGCTATCATGTCTCCCATGATGCATACCACAACCACATTCATCGTTCATATCTTGTCTCACCTCACGTTTTGTTTAACTATAAAAACTAAAGTATTTAAACTATCGAGTTTATAGTATAATAGTTGCTATTGACAGAGAAAGTGACGGTTATGCAGAACAGAAATGAAGTGGTTTGTTATTGTCCGCTTGAAGGAGTCATAGATGTGATTAGCAAGAAATGGGCACTTCTTATCATAAATGCAATCGGGAATTACGGCAGTCTCAGATTCAACAGACTCATAGAAGAACTGCATGGCATAAGCCCTAAAACTCTTGCCGACACTCTGAAACAACTTCAAAATGAACAGTTGCTCAAGAGAGAGTCTTTCGCTGAAATCCCACCTCGTGTTGAATACTCATTGACAAAAGACGGGCAAGGGCTAAGAGAAGCGGTTGTGCCTATCCTCAAATGGGCGGCAACGAGGCAAGGCTCAAAAAGAAAAAAGTGCTCCGTAACTTATAGAGAAATACCCGCACATAGAATGAAAAATGGAAGTCACACAAGTTGATGGAACTGGTTCAGCTATAGCTTTTCCTCGAAAACCAAATCAGATTATCCTCAAGCGGTTTTCGTCAGTATTTTTGGTTCTTTCCATTCTTCTCTCAGAATGCTGTAAGAATGCAAAACACCATTAATGCGATAAGATACTGTCAAAATGGAAATGTTCTGGCACATTTCCGAGTTCTTTGCAGTATACATAAACGTCTGCCTTGTATGCTGATAGTGGGACTTGTTCTAGTGAAGTTGCATTCAATACGTATCCTCCTATCTGGAAATACAGTGTCGTGGACTCGTTTCTGGTGAGTTCGGGGATGAACTCGTTTGCAAAATGATTCGAAATAGGCATAGTGTGTGGAAACTGACCATAGTCGAATCTGAAAACAAGCTCTGCCTTGATGTTGTGTGCGTCTGCTGTTCCGTTGTTCTTGATGGCAAGTTCCGTGAACGTCTCGAACAAGGTGAAGTCTGGAGTGGACAGACAAAATGAAGGCTTGCCTTCCTCTTTTTTCACGATTAAGAGGTTGTATGTTGGTTGTCCGATGCTGACAACCAGAGCGATTATGCTCAAAACGATAGCTATGAGAGCCAGTTTCATGTTTCTCACCCCCTAAATTAGTCTGTTTGGCAGTGCTATTAGTCTTTGGTGTACCTCAGACAGTTCGGAGGGTTATGGGAACATGAACAAGGTTCCCATGTTGATTAAGTCAGTTCCTCTTTGGAATATGATGTGAATTCGCGGGGGATGAAGATTTTTAAGCAAATTGCTGATAGCTAGTTCAGGACGCAGGTTGGCGGCATATCTTCAAGTGTTAAAAGATACGGGTGCAAGGGCAGGAGAGGCATGCAGGCTCAAGTGTATTGATATAAACGAAGCAAACAGCACAATAAGCATAAACCATCCTTTGAAAGGCTCCAGATCTAGAACAGTGAAGGTCACAGCTAAAACCACAACTATGTTGAAAGCACTGCCCAAAAAATATGGTGATTATGTATTTCAGCAAAAAAGAGATACATTAGCAGATTCGTTCAGAAGAAAAAGGATCGAATTTGCAAAGAAACTTCAGAACCCTAGATTTATGCAGATTCACTTTCATACGTTTCGGCATTTCAGAGCTACAATGGAAATAAACGCACATTGAACCTTCGTAGGGTTCAGCAATTGCTAGGACATAAGAGTCTGATGAATACTGAAATTTACATGCACTTAGTAGATTTTGAAAATGATGAGTATCATGTAGCGACCGCTGAAACTTTGCAAGAAGCTAAGAAGCTATTAGAATCAGGGTTTGAATACGTCACAGACATGGAAAGTGTTAAACTATTCAGAAAACGAAAATGAGAGCTATGGAAAAAAATGCTGCTTGGGAATAGAAAAAAGGTTATTAAATGTGGAACGTTAGCCTCTAGCGTTTCAATGAGATCTTGCCAGGAACGAAAACCGCCGCAGCGATGACAGTCGTACATAAGCCTGATTTATCTCCAGTTGCCGATTGCGTTATGTTCGCTGTCTTGATTATCATACCGCTGGTCTTGAACAATTGCTCTTTTTCATGCCAAGCTATTTCCGGGTCAAACTGGATGCCCATAGTTGTGGCAAGCATTGTTGCAGCCAAATCTTCTGCATAATCTCCCGCCTTATCATCAGGTTGCCCATAAGAATGATGCTCAGAAAGGTAGCCATAGTTGTGTTTGCCTGAAGGTATCGCTACTCCTATTGATGCAGCAATCAGTCTATGCGGCTCATTGGTTGAATTTCTAGCCAGAACAACAAAGGTTATTTCCCCAGGCTTTATCAGCTTCAAGCCCCGCTCCCTTGAAACGAGCTTGCAACCTGGCGGCACTATGCTAGAGACGTTCACTATGTTGCAATGTTGTATACCCGCATTTCTTAAGGCTAATTCGAAAGACTGCAATTGCTCCTTGTGTTTACCTACGCCTTTTGTTAGAAAGAAATATTTTGGAATCATTTTGCAATAAAAATAACAAAATATATTTATTAGTCTTTTGTTTTCAGGATACTGTCAACCAATTTGCCACAGCATAATAGCTACCTTAACCCATCTAATCTCAAACATGATTCACCCAGCAACTCCACATACTCGGGGCACTATCAAACGAGGTTAACTGTTGCAACAATATTTTCCCGCTTAATTGCAACAAATAAGACAGCACACGCAAAGTGCACAATAAAAAACCGCGAATGGCACACTATAGCACAGACCCCTTTTAGATTGCACAAATGTCTCGACAAAAGTTTTCCGCCTTGCCGAGACAAACAAGCAAGCCTAACAACCTCCACTTTCCATCATAAAATTGCGCATCCTCACATACTCGTGACGTAACAAACAAGTTAACAATATCTGCTCTCCGAAAACGCCATCTTAATCAAAGTTAACTGCACTAGGGAAAAGAATAACAAAGCTCTGCACATAATTAATCTGAGGTTTACCAAGTGTCATCCTACCAAACTGTATTCAGAGACGAAACAAAACTCGACATTAGCTTTGTTCCTTACAAGCTTCCACACAGAGACAGAGAGTTACGCTTACTCATGGAGTTTTTCAATTTCACACTACAGCATCCGGAGAAAATGGCTCAACGTGTTATCGTAACCGGAGATGTCGGTACAGGTAAAACCGTGCTTTCCCAACGTTTTGGAGCTGACATAACTCGTGAAGCAAATAAGCGCGGGATAAATCTACACTACGTTCATGTTAATTGCCGCGAATACCGTGGAAGCCTCTTCCTACTACTGCATCATATAGTTTCCATTTTCCATCCGAACTTCCCGAGACGTGGCTACTCCGCCGAAGAGCTTCTACGCATTCTCTTACAAATTCTAGACGAGGAAAACGCCTACGTAATCCTAACCTTAGATGAGTTTGAGAGCCTAGTTGAACGAGAAGGCTCAGAAGCTGTTTACAAGCTCACTCGTTTGCAAGAAATAAGGCAGAATAAGCCCCAGAGACTCTCGCTGATATGCATTTTACGAAACCTGAAAGCAATTGAACAGCTAGATGCGAGCACAAGAAGCACCCTACAGTCTAATATGCTCAGTCTAGAGAAATATTCAAAACGGCAGCTTATAGACATTCTGAACGAGCGCGTTTCGCTTGCCTTTAAGCCCTTAACCGTGCCAGAAGACACCACAAGCCTGATCTCTGAACTTGCCTTTACTGAAGGTGGAAACGCCCGTTTCGGCATTGAACTCCTCTGGCGGGCTGGAAAATACGCGGATGCTGAAGACTTAGGTGCTGTTACGCCCGAATGCATTCGAAAAGCTGTTTCAAGCGTATATCCTGCGATGAAGAAAAGCGATTTAACATTTCTAAGTCTTCACGAAAAACTCTTTCTGCTTGGCACAGCCAGATTTTTTAAGGAAAGTCAAAAGGCTTACATTTCTCTTGCAGAAGCGGAGCAAGCATATACTGTCGCATGCGAAGAATTCAGTGAAAAACCTCACAGTCACACACAACTATGGAAATACTTGCAGACCTTTTCAAACATTGGTATATTAAGAACAGAGGTTTCAACAACTGGCATCCGTGGAAGATCAACACTTGTTTATCTACCCGGAATTTCGGCCCACGAATTGGAAAAAGAATTGAGCACCCTCTTAGAAAGCGAGGAAGCGTGAAAATGTCATGGATATAGAGGATGTCTTCTCTTCAAAACTCAGAATGAAGATTCTAAAAATCATAGCGCGGTTAGGTGAACTCAACGTCTCTGAAATCGCCCGCAGACTCGGCGTGAACTACGAGACAACCAACAAGCATCTGAAAATCTTGGAAGACGAAGGCATTCTACAACATAAAGTGTTTGGGAGAATCCGCTTATACAGGCTCAATGAACACTCGCCCAAAGCCAAGGCTACACAAAACCTCATTGACGTTTGGGAACATGCAAATAAGCAATAGGATGCATTAATTATCTCTACGAGTGGCATGAATTTTGATCGAAGAGGAATTTGCTGAAAAAATAAGCGGGTTTGAAGAGGCTTTACAGAAAGTCGCAAGCGACATAACTGGCGGTATAATATCTGAAAAGCTTCAACCATCAGATTTACTGCAAAAAACTGAACAACATATTAATCGCTTAATGAGCTTGGCAACAAGCACCGAAGAACTCATGCTCATTCTTAAACCTGAAAAGGCTTCCTCAATCAAATCCATGTGCAAAAGCCTGACACAAACCCTAACAACCTTTAAGAACATCCTGCTCCAGAATACGCCAGACCCACTTGCAAATTCCCGCTTGGCTTTTGAGCAACTAAGAAAAGCTCTAACAGATGGTTCAGATTTCCTTTTTCTGATGCGGGAGGTTAGGGATAATCCTTCCCTACTCATGCATATGATACTCACTTTTAAGAAAGCCTTTGAAACGAAAGGTTCGGTTGTAAGCATACAAGCCTCAGAGGATGTTCAACCCGTCATTAAATACATTTTGAGCCGCATTGACGAACTCAGATCCGTTTTGATTGGTTTAGAAAAGAAAGTTGATGAGATGAAGCAGACTATTAGGGAACTACAAGAAGAAAGCCTAAAAATCCTTTCTCAGAAGAACCCCACCCAACCCAAGGCAACCGAAAACAAAACGGAAAAAAGGCAACTTTCCCTCTCAAGCTTCAAAGCTGAAGAAAACTAAGGAGGGAAAAGACATGGCAATGGTCGACATATCGGATAAACGGCAAGTATATCGTAAGGCAACAGCAACAGGAACTATTAGACTGAAAACTGAAACCATAGGTTTAGTTAGAGAAGGGAAGATTGCAAAAGGAGACCCTATCTACACAGCCAAGATTGCCGGGATCCTGGCAGCTAAAAAAACAAGCGCATTGATTCCGCTCTGCCATCCACTACCGCTAACAAACGTAGAAGTTGAAATAAAAATCTTGGACGAATCTAAGGTTCAGGTAACCTCCACCGTTAGGGCGAAGGCTCAAACTGGAGTTGAAATGGAAGCCCTAGCTGCAACTAGCGTCAGTCTTTTAACAATTTGGGACATGGTCAAGCAATACGAAAAAGACGAAAAAGGGCAATACCCAACTACCGTCATCGAAAACATTCGTGTTGTGAAAAAGATTAAGGAAGGCATCCCCAGTGAGCGAAAGCGTAAAAAGGCATAAAGCCGAAGCGCCCAGAAACCTAAAATTTGCAATTTTTATCTGTAGCACATCTCGCTATGAACAAATCAAAAAAAACGAGAAAGTGAAAGATGCTTCCGGAGACCTAATCGAGTCCCTACTGAAAAATGCCGGGCACACTGTCGCTTTCAGAAAGTTGATTCCAGACGATAAGGCTTTAATTGAAGAAGGTGTGCGGCAATCTTTGGCCTCAACTGACTTGGATGTTGTTGTATTTTGCGGAGGCACCGGCATAGCCCCCTCTGACATAACCATCGAAACCGTTTTGCCCTTCTTAGAGAAAGTGCTACCCGGATTCGGCGAGATCTTTAGACTCTTAAGCTTCGAAAATATCGGCTCTGCAGCAATCTTGTCCCGTGGCATTGCTGGCGTAGCAAAAAGAAAGGCTTTTTTCTGCATTCCAGGCTCGCCTGACGCCGTAAAGCTTTGTTTTGAAAAGCTTATATTAAAGGAAGCAGCTCACATCGTTAAGCATGCACGGGAATAACGATGGTTCTAAAAGACAGCTATGGACGTCCCCTCCTTAACTTGCGCGTGGCAATCACACGACGATGCAATTTGCGTTGCGATTACTGTCACATGGAAGGCGAAGAAAGACTAGCCGAGACTTATGCAGACGAAATGACGGTTGACGAGATTGTACGCATTGCGAAAATCGCTGTCAGGCTGGACATTTCTAGAGTGAAGTTGACAGGAGGAGAACCACTCATGCGTAAGGACATCACAGAGATTGTCAAAGAAATTGCACACATACCCGGGTTATCAGATCTTTCAATGACTACAAATGGGACAATGCTTGCTTCCCTAGCTCAAGAACTGCATGCGAACGGCTTAAAACGTGTAAACATAAACATTCCAATATCAAATGATGAAGTTTACAACAAGTTAACCGGCGGTAGAGTCGAAGATGCGTTGGAAGGCATTAAAACGGCTGTCCAAGTCGGGTTTTACCCGGTCAAACTCAACATGCTCATACTAAGAGGCGTGAACGACTACGGAGTCATCGACATGATCGATTTTGCAAGAGAAACTGGAACAATCCTACAGTTGATAGAGCTTGAGCCAATAAACATAAACGACGCATACTATTCTGCACACTACAAACCTTTAGACGAATACGAAAACATGTTAGAGCAAAAAGCGTTGAAAGTCGAGAATAGGCAGTACATGCAAAACCGCCGTATCTACCACTTGCCAGATGCAAAAGTTGAAATTGTACATCCAATAGAAAACACAGAATTCTGTATGCACTGCACCCGCATGCGCGTAACAAGCAATGGGAAACTCAAAACTTGCCTCATGAGAAACGATGATCTGATTGACATTTTGACACCTCTGAGAAATGGAGCAAGCGACAAGGAATTAGCAGATTTGATTAAGCTAGCAAATCAGAAAAGGGTACCATACAATAGGGATCAAAACGACTAGGGCTA
>CAZADP010000056.1:0-7260 GCA_964483905.1 uncultured Candidatus Bathyarchaeia archaeon
AATAGAGGTAACAAAGTAGAAGGGATTTAACTACCCCTGCACAACCGTGCCTACCATTATCTCAGCAAACATTTCTTTTTTCGCTTTGCATATCGGACAAATGTATGGTGGATCCTCTCGAAACACGACATAGCCGCACTGTTTGCAATACCATAATTTCAGTTTAGTTTCTGAAGGTTCGCCGCCGACTGCAATACTCGCTTCAGACTTGGTTTTCACGAGGGTTTCTGCAGCCACTCCGTAAGCTCTAACCTGCTTTTCTACTGGTCTACGCTCAGGAACTGGTTGTAAGGGAGTCTTGCCCTCAAAGATATCCTTCCGAACATAAAGTGCACAGTAGCAAGCTCCGAATTCTTCAACATCTGGGTCTCTGTAGTCGCATGGACATATTATGTCTCTGTCAACCTCAAATTTTCCAGAAGCAAGTCTGCATGGGCAGGAGGGATAACCGTAACGTTCTTCATTATGTTTCAGTCCGCTGAGAAGGTCCTTGAGAAAATCTGCGTCAGGGTTTAAGTAGTAACCATAGGTTTTTGCATCGCTTTCTGCCCTCTGCCTCACCATTTCTAATGTTACCATATCTCTAAGGCCTCCTTCAGCTTATCCTTGCGAAAGCCTATGATCAAAGTTTTATTGTCTACGATTATTGTGGGATAGCTGAGACTCCCACGCCGGCTAAGAATGTCCTTTCTAATCTTTTCCTTGTCATCATCGTCGCAAAGGTCAACATCGACATACTCGAATTCCACGCTATTATCTTTCAAAAATTGTTTAGTTAGTTTACACCACGCGCAAGTACTCAGCGCATACATTAAGACTTTATGCTTTCTATTCTTGCCTTGAATTTTAACAAAGTCCATTTTCTCACGGCGCATTCTTTACTTCTGTCGTTCAATATAACTATTTAGCTACAGGCAAACTGAAAGGCATAGTGAAGCTAGATCCCTTTAATTCAGACGAAAAATCCCAGAATGCTCACACTTGAAGGCAAATTCATCTTCTAAGCTTCTCTTAGGTTGCCAAAGGCATTTTGAACGACTTCTGACATCGCGGGGTGAATATGCATACCTCTTATAATTGGCATGAAAGTCTTATCTCCAAAAGCCATTGCATTAGTAATTTCTTGTATGAGGGTGGAGGCGAATGGACCTATTATGTGTCCGCCCAAGATTTTTCCAGTTCCTTGTTCAACAATAACTTTGACAAACCCCTGCGGTTCGCCCATCGCAGCTCCCTGGGCTGTGTCTTTGTAAAGGGCTTTGCCTACCAAAATCTTGTAGCCTTTTTGCTTTGCTTCCGATTCCTTCAGGCCTACTGAGGCGATTTGTGGATGAGTGAAAACAGCATGAGGTGCGGCGGAATAGTCCATTTCCACTTTATGTTCGTGGACTGCATTGTGCCATGCAATTTCTGCTTCGAGGTTTGCTACATGTTTAAACATTTGTTTGCCTATCGCGTCTCCCAGAGCCCATATGTTGTTCTTACCTGTTTCTAGATATTCATTCACCTGCACGAATCCCTTCTCATCAAGTTTCACGCCAGTCTTTTCTGGTTTTAACAGGTCAGAATTAGGAACTCGTCCTGCAGCTATCAGTAGAAACTCAGCCGAAAAATCTTCAAAACCGCCATCCACTCGGTTTCTAGCTGTAACAATCTTAATTCCATTTTTCTCCCCAGCTTCTAGCGCTTCATAATTCGTGAATATTTGCAACCTTTTTCCCATCTCTTCTTTAAGCAGATCGGATATCTCTGGCTCTTCTTCGGGCAAGAGCCTAGGATTCCTTTGAATTATACTAACTTTCGTCCCAATACTCGAGAAGAAATGACCATACTCAACTGCAACGTATCCACCTCCGACAATAATCATGCTTCTCGGTACCGTCTCAAGTTTCAAAACGGTGTCACTCGTTAAATAACCAACATTTTCTATCTCTCTTATGGGAGGAATATCAGGCCTTGCACCTGAAACAATGAATATTCGATCTGCTCTTACTACTTGCTTTCCGACTTTCATCGTGTAGTCTGAAATGAACCCACCCGCCTCCCTGAACCAGGTGAGATTTCTCGTGGCTTCCACTGCCTTGGCTTGTTGCTGTGAGTGTTCAATAATATAGTCGTGCATTCTATTCATTATTTTTGGAAAGTCTATCGAATTGACCGTGGCTTTCACACCGAGTTCCTCTGCTTCTCGAATGATGCTGACCACATCTGCTGGATAAATGAGCATTTTTGAAGGTATGCATCCGCGGTTCATACATGTTCCACCCATAGGGCCAGATTCAACTACAGCGGTTTTCATGCCACTAGCAACAGCATTTGAAGCAACTATCATTCCTGAACCTGAACCAATAACCAGAACGTCAAATTTTTCCATAACACTACCTCGAACACACATACGTAAAGTCTAATTTAAAGCTCAAACAAGCTTTTTAAAGAATTTCTGTTTCTAACACGAAATACACGCATACAAAAAGGATTGAGTTATGCGCTTTAAGCAAAAAGACACGTTTTGGACATAAACGCGTGTCACATGGCCCTTGCAAAACTTGTTCAGAGAGAAATTTCCTTTTTCTTGACCTCTTTTCACATATTAGTCAAAATGATGTCTTGGCTAGGGTATTTTTTACAGGGCACGCGTTAAGCGATCATCTTTCTCCTTTAAGCCAGCCTTTGATCCCGAGTTCCTTCACGGTTATGGTTATTGGTTCGGGTTCATGTGACTTGTACTTACCGTTTTCGTCGAGATACAGTATCTTAGGTTTCAACAGGAACGTACCTTGGACCCTTGGTCTGAGAGCTACTTTTATCTCTTCTGTTTTCAGAGGATCAAGCCGTTTTCCCTTCATGTTGATGTAGCTGTCTTCTACGCGGTAGTTTTCAGGTTTCTCTATTAACTCAAAGTTTTGGGGAATAATTTCCGCGACTTTAATTAGGACAGCGGGACCTTTTCCAGCATTGACGAGTTCTATCTCTAGATAGAGACTTTCGCCGATTTTCAGTTCTTTTTGGCGAGTCACAATGTTTGTTTGTATGTCGGCTTGTTCAAATCTTTCCGAGCCGACTGCTTCTTCATGGGTAGGTGTCGGGGTTATGAAGGACTTTGTTGTGGAAATGATTGGTGAGGCGTGCAACACTTCAATGAGGGATGTGGCTAGCTCTCGTTCTTCTTTTACCTTTTCCAGCAGCTCTAGCACTTGTTCCATTTTCTCCGGGTGCTCCGCCTTCATGTAGGAGCCAGCTGACGTTTGCAAAACCTTCTCAGACATCGCGTACAGTTTGGCTTTTTTCTCAGGATCATTTTCTTTTTCAGCGTTGTCCATGTGGAGGTAGGCGTCGAAGAGTAATTTGGTAGCTTTAGCATATTCTGAAGCGTTTTGGAAACCTGCTTTCACGTAGTAGTTGGCTGCGCTTGCTAGATGTTGTACTGCCGTGGTATGTATTGTTGTGTCTCTTGTATCAGCGAATCTTGTCCCGGCCTCAAGTGCTCTGCAGAAGCGGCTATGTCCGAGTACTAGCATTTTTAATTTTTCGTTTGGGCCGAGGTCTTTGGCTTGCTCGAAAAGTTGGGACGCCTCCGAGTACAGTGCTGGTGATGATTCTGATTCAGCTAGTGTCATCTTTTGCCAAGCTCGAGAGAGATTTATGATGAACCCTGTTTCTTTTCGCTCTTGTTCAGACTCTAAGGCTTGGTTTATATTCTCGAAGGTATCGGCTGCTGAACCGTATTTTTCGGAGCTGTAGTAGTGGTCACCTTTCTTGTCGAGGATTCTTGCTTCCTCAAGGGCGATTCTGGCTATGCAATAATTGTGTCTCAGGTCTGTTGCTTTGACCATGTTGGTTGCCATTTGCTTCTCGTCGACACTTTCAATCTTGCCAAGCTGGGCTTCCAAGGATTTCTTAGTTTCAGCAAACAGGTTGGCAGCTTGCTCGAAGGCTTTGATGGCTTCTTCGCTTTGTTCTTTTCTGCTCAAGTCTTCTGCTTGTTCAACTTGTGCCCAAGCAGAATAGTTTGGAGCTAGATAGTTCCATTGTTTTAGCGATTTGTGTAGGTTGGCGGCTTTTTCAAAGTGTTCTTTTGCTGAGCCGTATTCCTGTCTTGTGTGATGGTGTCTTGCTTTTTCGATCTCAGTCCAAGCCTGCATGTAAAGCGCATGATCGTGGTAGAAGTCTTTGAGTTGAGGAATCTTTTCTGCGGCGCTCTTGTAGTTGTGTGAGGCGATGTCGAAGTTTTCAGCTGCCTTCAGATATTCACCTAAATTGTCATAGGTTTGAGCGGCTTTCCAGTGGCATTCCGCGATACGGCTTTTCAGATTAAGCTTTTGACTTGATTCAGCCGCGTCAGAAAAGGCTTTTGCAGCCTTTCTTAGATGCTCCTTGTCGTGAGTGAGCTCATAAAAACGAATTAACCAAACTCCAGTCATGTATTGCGTGTATCCTACGGGCCAGAAATAGACGATTGCGCCCTTTCTGAAAAATAATGGTAGTGCCTCAATGCAAAGTTTCAAGCCCTTTTCCATGTCTTGTATGGCTTCTTGGAGCATGCTCCTCTTCGTCTTATGGTCTTTTCCTAAATCGGCAAGTTCATATTTTATATAAGCTAGCGCGGTCTGCATAATACCGCGGTTCCAGTACAGGAAGGGTTCAAGTTGATCAGTAATTCTTAGAGCCTCGCCCCTGTGTCCCAAGGCTTCTTCCAAGAGCCTCTTCTTTTCCTCGGAGTTCGTTTCTATTATGGCTAACCGTACGAGTGTACCGCTGGCTACGTGGTTCGCATGTACTACGATTTCTGGGTATCCGGAAACCTCAGCCCGTTTTAATCCCTCTTGTGCAACCTCTCTTGCTTTTTCCAATAGATCACGCTTTTTCTTCATATTTGTTTCATAGAAAGCCGCTGTCCCGTTACACTCGGCTTGAGCCGTCTCTACCCACACAGCATCTCCACGTGGGCTCATGAACGAGATTGACGAGTAATGACGTTTAGCATCTTCTGCATATTGCAACTCTGTTTTAAGAAGCATCGACCTTTCTTCTGGGTCCTCGACCTTCGCCCCGCTCCAAGTCGTATGATATACC
This sequence comes from uncultured Candidatus Bathyarchaeia archaeon, assembly GCA_964483905.1. Lineage (GTDB taxonomy): Archaea > Thermoproteota > Bathyarchaeia > Bathyarchaeales > Bathycorpusculaceae > CAZADP01. The sequence continues at coordinate 5,074 of CAZADP010000056.1, forward strand.
AGCCAATCAAGGGCGCAACCGATGATGAACTTGTCCCGTGTTCTTCTGCCATACTCTAAGGCTTTCTTAAGATTCACCATGGCCTCATCCGTAGCCTCTCCCCATAAAAGTAACTGTCCTCCAAAAATGGGATAAAGTAATTCAAACAACGCCACTTCTTCGGAAAGCTGTTTGGCCCTCTCCCAATAGTCTTGAGCATTTTGATAATCCCTCTCCTTCTCGTCTATGTCTAGGAAATAATAGTCGAAAACTCCCAGATAGAAGGCCATCCTAGCATAGGCTCTTGCAAGTTCACAGGGATCTCCGATAGTAGAGAGAAACTTTATCGCCTGTTCTCCATGTTCTATTGCCTCTTTCATCATTTTCTCTCTAGCTTGAAAATCCCACTCAAGACAGAATCCAAAAACAACATTGTTCGAAAGTTGATTGTACGTTTTCGCATATTCCCACGCATCACCAGCCTCCTTGAAACCCTTCAGACTCTCTTTTGTCAGTCTCCAGCACTCATCAAGTAGCCGCCTCTTTTCAGGCACTTCTGAAGCAAGCCAATAGCCCATGTACGCACTCATGGCATCACAACGCAATATTCTTGGTGTTTTTCCCTGCTCACCTAGACATCCATAAGATTTCTTGGCCTTCTCAAAATTCGCAACGGCCTGCCTCATTTTGTCTCTAAACTCATCAGCGCTTTCAGCCTGCATAGCCGCACGATAAAGAGCGAAGCCCAATCGCTCGTAGATCTCGCCTATCTTCGAAAAATCTTGATCAGGCACCAAGCCCAATGCCTTTTTATAAGTCCCAGTTGCGCCTAACCAATCATATTCTTTTTCGTGTTTCCCCGCCTGACCTAGAAGCGACTCTGCGTTTAACGGCTCTGACATGCTAGTAAACCACTAACAAGTTATCAATAAGTCTCTGAAAAGGCTTTTCATGATTCATCCGCTCAATACCGCTGTTGAAATTTCTGCAAAAGGTTTCGTAACACTGATTCTTAGACAAGTACGCCAAAAACAATGTTTCTCTTAGAACAAGCGCTAGGAGATTGGAACATTTCAAACATCTTCAAACCACCAAATCCAAAGCAGAAAAGCTAATATTACCACCGTTTAATGTATGAAATGGTGAAATTGCTTTGCCAATAGATCCAGATTTCCAGAAAAATCGAAAGGTTGCGAACCAACATCAAGGTCACAATGTCTGGGGACCAGTAGAGCCTCCCACAAAACTCGGCATACATGGAACAATCGTGGCAGTTGACTGGGACTGCTGCACCGGAGATGGCGTATGCATAGAAGTCTGTCCAGTAACCCTTTTTGATTGGGCAGACACCCCAGGACACCCAACCTCTGAAAAGAAATCCGACCCAGCCAGAGAAACAGACTGCATACAATGTCTTGCATGCGAAACCCAATGTCCAACTCAAGCAATAAAAATCACTCCTCCATAAACGAGCCGCAGCTTCGACGTCATAACTCCCACTTTTTCATTTTTCAAAATGCGTCAGCCAAGCTGATTTACGAGCCAACATCTCAATTTCACCATAGCCTTCGTAACATTTGTCTGGAAAGCGAATGTCAAATTTATCCGAAAACCCAAGAAACCGAAAGTGGGAAATCGGGACAAAAAATGGTGGAGAAGGATCAGAACTTCAAGTTTGTTGTCTTACTTCAATACTTTTTCAAGCCTTTTGTTTACTTCATCCCAGTTAGCGATGTTCCAGAAGGCTTCTACAAATTTGGCTCTTTCGTTCTTATAGTCAATGTAGTAGGCGTGCTCAAATACATCGAGAACCATTAGTATGCGGAACGCGGGATAGACGTTCATGTTGTGCTTTTCTACCTGCATTATTATTGGCCGGTTAGTTTGCATACAGTAACTCAATGCTGCCCATCCGGAGCCTTCCACGCTGAGAGCAGCCTGCGAGAATTCCTTCTTGAACCTATCGAAGCTCCCAAATTCCTTCGCTATAGCATCGTCTAAAGCCCCGCTTGGCTTTCCGCCACCTTTGCCTGTTGGTGCCAGATTTCCCCAAAACAGCGAGTGCAGATAATGCCCTCCTATGTTAAAGGAAAGCTCCTTCAAAGTGGACTTTACGTCTATATCGGTGCCTTCTTTCCGCGCTTTATCCAGCCTCTGAAGTATTGCGTTGGCGCCGTTAACATAAGCTTGATGATGCTTGCTATGGTG
>CAZADP010000057.1:0-7207 GCA_964483905.1 uncultured Candidatus Bathyarchaeia archaeon
CTCATATCGACCTTTAAGATTTTCTCGCCAAAATCTTGTAGGCTGGCTGCATGAACGTTTAAGGGCTTTCCGATGTCTGCATAAAAGTGGAACGATTTTTCTACAGGAAGATACGCTAAGATTTCGTCAGCTTTTTCTCTATTGATTTCTGGAAAACCGAGCGCTTTCTTACCGTTATTTGTTATGGCATAATGTCCTTTTTCAGGTGACCCTGCGTATCCCATGCGAGTAAGCCCAATTATGTGCATCATAACCGAGGGAAAACCCAATCCAGTCTCCCTTGCTATTTCTGAAGCCTTTGCAGGTTTATCAAGCATCCACATAGTTTCGAGAATTAGCCTCTTGAGATGTGATATACTCAACTTATTTCACTCTCTATAATCTATTGTATGTACCTTATAGGTTTTTCAAATTTTCCCCTGTCATAACCTACGCTTGAGAGAAGCAGAGCCTTAAAAAAACGCTGTACCACAAGTTGCAAGCGAATTCACGAGTTCACGAAGCAAGGCTTTAAGCGTGTGTCCATCAATAATCATAGAATATCATTGGAAGATGATGAAAGGAGAAAACTGATGACTGAATGGAACCAAATACTGCGTGAAGAATGGTACAGCCAAGAGGAACCCGAAGAGATTGTTATTGACTTTGTCACCTTGTTAAAGAAGGGCGACAAGAAAATCCGTGTTCTCGATCTGGGATGTGGTGCCGGAAGACATCAAGTTTACATGGCAAAGCAAGGATTTGAAGCTCATGGATTAGACATTTCGGAAACAGGTCTAACCTTAACCAAGGAACGGCTGAAAAGGCAAAGCTTGGAAGGCCACCTCGTTAAGTGCGATATGGAAATGCTGCCTTATATCGACTCTTGCTTCGATGCGATAGTAAGCCTACACACTATTTACCACCAAAAACTCAGAGGAATTCAAGAAACAATTTCCGAAATTAAAAGAGCACTGAAGAAAAAAGGTCTAGCGCTAGTAAATTTCCTATCAAAAAGGACTTATAGTTATGGAAAGGGAGTGGAAGTCGAAGAAAACACGTTCGTTGAGCAAGAAGGTGCAGAAAGAGGTGTTCTTCACCATTTTACCGATGAGGAAGAACTAAAACACCTTTTCGCAGATTTTAAGATTGTAGAATTAAGATTAACTGAACGAAAAGTTGAAGGAAAGCTTAGAAGCCGCTTAATACTTGTAGCAATGGCTTAAATGTTTATTCGATTAGGATACTGTAAACTTATTTGTCGCAGCATAACAGCTACCTTGACAATATACATTTTACACTTCAAGCGCAGCCTCAGCCTCCAACTGTACTATTCTTAGCACGTCCTTAAACAAGGACTAATTGTTGCAACAATTGTTTCTTGCTTTATTGCAACAAACTAGTCAGTCACTCACTCTTATAGCGTACACTAACATTCTGCGACTAAAACACACTATACTACGCAGTGCTTTTTGGATTGCACAATTGTCCCGACAAAAGTTTTCCGCCTTACCGAGACAAATAATCAAGCCTAAAAACCTCCATCTTCAAACATCCCCAGCTTAGACATTCCCCCAAATATTGCGCCCCCTTCATATACTCGTGACATGACAAGTAAGTTAACTTATTCTGAATTAGGAAAGTAAATAAGTAATGATTTAGTAACCCAATAGAGCATGATTGAATTCAGGGAAAACGGTGAAAAAACATGAAGATGGCCGTGCTTGTTTACGAGTACCCCCCGAAAATTGTCGGCGGTCTAGGAACCTACGCCGCTGAAATCACACGAAAGTATGTTTTAATGGACCATGATGTCACGGTCTTTACAATGAATGATGATGCTGGAAGTCTTCCAACACGTGAAATCTGGCGAGGAATAGAAATCCACCGCCCATTACACATCGACGTTTCTGACTCGCTTCCCGATGTGCTCGCCGAAGACATAAAGAAATGGGGCAGAGGAATCCACTTGTTCTCCAAGATCCTAGTCTACAATTACCTAAGCGCTTCAAAACTCGTCAACGAACTCATCAGAAAAGAGAACTTCAAATACGACATCATAGTCGCCCATGACTGGCTTTCAGCCATAGGCGGCATAACCATCAAAAAAGAGGCTGGATTGCCCTTCGCATTCCACGTTCACTCCACAGAGAAAGGAAGAACCCTTGGAAACGGCTCCGATGTCGTAAGCAACATTGAGCTTCACGGCGCAGTCTCAGCCGACCTGATTGTAACAGTTTCATATGCCATGAAAGATGAACTTGTAAAACTCGGCTTCCCAAAAGAAAAAATCCAAGTATGCTACAACGGCGTTGACCCCCAAAAATACAAGCCAGAAACAGCCAACAATGAACAAGTAAGGAAGATAAGAGATCTTTACGGCATAAAAGACGACGAACTCATGATTCTCTTCCTCGGAAGACTTGTCGGCGTTAAAGGAGTCGACAAACTAATAATGGCCATGCCGCACATTTTGCAGAAGACACCCAAAGCAAAACTCGTAATCGTTGGCCTAGGAGACCTGCAAGAATACTTATTTAACTTGGTCAAAACTATGAGGTTGGACAACTACGTGAAATTCCGCTTTGATTTCGTTCCAGAAGAAGAACGCATACTCCACTATGCTGCTTGCGACGTCGCAGTGTTTCCAAGCCTGTACGAACCCTTTGGAATAGTGGTTCTTGAAGCAATGAGCATGGAACGCCCAGTTGTTGTTGGAGCAGCAGGCGTTAGCGGAATGCGTGAAATAGTCATTTGCTGCGGTGAAGAACAATGCGGCTTCCACACAAACCCAAACAATCCATCAGACATCGCTTGGGGCATAACCAGCGCTCTAGAGAATCCAGACAAAAGAAAGTGGCTTGGAAAAAATGGCAGACGCAGAGTTCTAGACGAGTTCACATGGGAAAAAATAGCTGAAAAAACAGTAGAGACATATGAGCAAATAATCAAACGCTAAGTTTTGATCAAACGCATTCCTTAGGTGAACCCTTGAACAGAGGCTCTCTAGACTTAAGAGGAAAGGTTGCGAGGGAAGCCGCCAGCCTTCTCTATCTAAGGCTTGAGAATGAGTATAAACAAGCGAAACTGAGAGCGGCAAAAACATTTAGTACACATTTTCTTCCGACGAACCTTGAGGTTGCAATAGAACTTGACAAAATAGCAGACGAAAATGAAGGCTTGGCCAGGCAAGAACGCTTAATCAAAATGCGAAAAGAAGCGTTAAAGCTGATGCAAATACTCAAGGCGTACAGACCTCTCCTGATTGGAAGTGTCTGGCGTGGAACAGTACATCATGAAAGCGATATAGATATTGTTGCGTACCATGATGAACCAGACGATATTGTAGAGGCTCTAAAACAGAATAACCTCAAAATAACCCAAACAGAATGGTCAACTGTCACAAAAAAAGGAAAGAGAAAAGGCTCCCTCCACATATATACGGAGATGCCCGCCAAAGAAAAGGCAGAGATAAAAGTCACGAACCCCGAAGAAGCCTGCAGCAAGGAAAAATGCCAGATATACGGAGATAAGATAACCGGTCTTCGCATAAAAGAACTAGAAAAATTGCTGAAGAAAAACCCGGCACAACGGTTTGTTCCTTCCTAAATTGCATTTTTACTCTGTGTCTAAAGAGCTTAAATATTGGCTTTTCCATAAATAAATTAGGGAAACAATGCTACATTTGAAGGTGCCCATGTGGAATTCGACAAAGAAACATTCAAGAAATTATTTCCACATCTATCCAAAGAATTAGACTCTGATGAAAAGAAAGTCGCGATAAACTCTGTCCGAACGGACGCTCAAACAGGAGAAAGAGCAGTCTCTGAAAGATTCACTAACTACATGCCTGATGTCATAGACTTTATTCGGCGATGCGACACAGAGGAGCAGGCAGAAGAGATAATAACTTACATGGAGAAAAGAGGCGAAATAAAAGCGCAATACGCCCGGAAACTCAGAAAACAACTCAAAAAGAAGGGTGTAAGAAGCTTCGGACCAAAGAAAGAGGAAAACTACTACTTTAAGCATGGTGGGCTATAACGACACGCGCTTAGATTCGTTCAGGCGGCACTTCTCCCGGCGTATAACCCGTATAATGCTTCAGCTTGTGTTTTTTCACCTTTTTGACCACATGAGGGTATAGAATCAATTCTTCAATCTCTAAGTCATCGGCGAAATCTACCTTGATTCGTTTAAGTCTTCGGACGAGTTCCTCAAGACTCTTCTTCTGCGAGAAAGAAGCCATAACCGACGCATGACAACTTACTCCCGCGTCCATTAAGTTCTGCAAGGACTTAAGCTGCAATGTGAAACCGTCTGGCTTGGCTCCCGTCAGCATTGCGAACTCCTCTTCATTACACCCCTTCAATGAGACTCTAACGTGAACAAAACTGTACCTTGAAAGGTCTGTAGCATAACTTTCATCAATAGCTATGAGTATTCCATTGGTTTCTAACACGAAGCGAAACCCTTTGCCTTGAAGGTTGTCAAGAAGCTGTAGTAGATGATGTTTTCCTATTGTAGGTTCCCCGCCGCTAACCCTCAATAAATTCAAGCCCCGTTTATTAGCCAAGGAAACCAAGCTGCCCGCAACCTCATTTGGGGCGCAAAATCTGCCAACTTCCGCCGGGCGGAACATAACCCCGTCGGAAACCCAGCAGAATTTACACACCAGGCCACAGCCAACACAGTCGGCCGTAACTATCCCACCATACCACCTCGCTGTCCTTATACGATAATACTTCCTCTCTTGACCTTCAGGTCTGATCCGGGTGACAAGTTTTTCAATGGCTAAATGCCTTTGAACCGAATCATAAAATACCAACGAAAGTCCCTGTTGCCTTTTAGTGTCAAAGGCTGATTTATAGATTAGAAAGACCCACCCGAATTCCAGTTCACAGAGGCGCGCGCGCTGAATACGCATTTAAAGACTGGTCAAACAGTTACCAATAAAGATATTTCAAGAGTGGTTGACGTTTGCGTTCAGCGAGCATAAGATACAGGGGAAACTTGAAAACAGAAATCAAGCATGTTGTCCTGATCACGACATTGCACAAAGCACCTGAAGACCTTGTTCAAAACCCCCTTACAAAGACAGGAAAATCAACAATCAACTTTTATACACTGGTGAGGGACGTGTGGAGACCAAAAGATGGAGAGAGGAAATCTCGTCTTAAAACAACAAATAGTTAAGAAATACCGACTCTATGTCTTTGAGAAGAAGGCACTTGGAAGATACGTTTTCCTAGATCAATTTATTGTGATTTCAGTGGGAGAGGAAATACAAGAAGACTCTCGAGGAATAGAAAGGCGAGTTTTCCTTTATGAACTCAGTAGGCTTGAATCATAGGCTTAAAGGAAAAAGTTGCCCAATCATTGTTGAATATAATGCGATACCGTAAGTATGACTCTAAAAGTAAATAAATAGGCTTGCAAATAAATAGAAAGCCTAAAAAAGCCAAGGTGGCGGAGGAAAATCACATGAAGAAATCAGCTTTGGCGTTTGCCATTCTAATGCTCACTGTAACGGTTTTTGTTTCAGTAGCAGTTAACACAAAATGTATTGTAGCAGCTGCTGAAGATACTGATTATGCGATAGAACATTTGAACCACAGCATTGAAGTCATGTATAATGGCTATGTTTTCATAAACGACACCGTAAGAATAAATGTGACTAGATGGGCACCTAGCTATTTTCTAATAGGCTTTCCATACGAGTATGGTTCTTATGTTCTGCGATGTATTGCTTACAATGAATCTGATGTCTTTCCTGTGAGTCTTGGTGTGCCCTTAGAAGATCGCGTCGGTTTTTACGGTGTAAAAGTAAACTTTCCACGCGGGACTCCGCAAGTCTTCACAGTTATATTTGTACTTTCGAACGATCTTATCGTACATAATGCCACAAACTATTACAACCTAAAGTTTCCAGCCTTTCCTAGTTTAACGAAACCAGTTGCCGTTTGCAATGTCTCAATTGTCTTTCCAGAAGGGGCAATATATTTCGGAGGGACGGTTAGCGCATTTGTTTATTCTAAAGAGAATTTGCCCTCGTTTACTTATAATGCGTCTGAAGTGATCGCCTCGTTGGCCGACGATAAGATACTAGTGTTAGATGTGGAGAAACTGGAAACCGAGATAAGGATAAACGAGGTCGGTGATTTAGAAGGAGCAGATACATACCTCCTAAAAAACAAGGCACAGATGGACGCAGGTTTCTTCGAGGTAATACTCCCTCCTAATGCTTCTAACCCAAGCGCGCAAGATCAATTTGGAAGAAGAATGGCTGACGTAAAACCAACCGACGAAAAGATGAATCGCCATAACATTACTTTCACTTTACCATTGAAAACTGGCGATTCCACTCGGTTAACCGTGAGATATGATATGCCCAGAAATTACATTTTTCAAGAAGGGGCTAACAGATTCGCCGTGAACATTTCTTTGTTCCAAAATGTGAATTATTATATTAATGAGGTATCAACAGCCTTCGTTCTACCGGAAGGCGCTAGAATCGTGAGCCTTGAGAAAACCTTGGTCGGCGAAACATACAGCCTGATGAGAGGTGTATTCCAAGAAGCGGCGACAATAAACAGAAAGGGCATAATTTCTCTAGACAGCTTTAGCGCTGAAATCGTATATGAATACAGTCCTCTGTGGCTGTCCTTCCGTCCCACATTATGGATATGGGCTTTAGCAACAATCGGGTGTGCAGTACTCGTTGTTTGGAAAAGACCTAAAGCGCCACCAATAATCGTTGTGCCTAAAGTAGCAGAGAGACTTCGTCCAGAGTATATTAGGTCGTTTATAAGCATGTACGAAGAGAAAAGAAAAATAGGCTTGGAAATAGAATCCCTTGAAACTAGAGTGCGGAAGGGGAGGATTCCGAGGCGTCGATACAAGGTGCAGAGAAAAACCCTGGAAACACGCCTTAGCACGTTGTCTAAAAGCTTAACAGAGACAAAGGAAAAGATGCTTACAGCTGGCGGCAAATATGCAGACTTGACACGACAACTCGAAGTTGCAGAAACCGATATCAATGAAGTTGAATCCAACATCAGAAGCATCGAGGCACGCCACAGTCGGGGAGAACTTTCACTAGAGGCTTATCGAAAGCTTCTCGCAGACTATGAGCGTAGAAAAGAGAAGGCTGAAACAACAGTCAAAGGAATTCTCTTAAGATTTCGTGAAGAAATCCGATAGATGAACCTAAACGCTTTTATTTTAC
>CAZADP010000058.1:0-7183 GCA_964483905.1 uncultured Candidatus Bathyarchaeia archaeon
ACATGTGGAATTTATTCCTATAATCGTTATGAAGCAGAAATATGTATTACAAATCGCCACAGTATTCGAAATAAATATTCACAATCCACAAGTGTTAAAATGGGAAAACCCAGCACCAACATAATGTTCAGAGGTCTCAAGGGTGAGCAAGACAAAAACTAAGAGCAAAAAGAAGACGAAGAGAGCAAAAACTGAGAAGACAAAGACCATGAAGAAACCAGAGAAGACAAAAAAGGAGACCCTGATAAAACCCGTTGTTCCTAAACCCGAGCAGAGCAAAGACGCTGTTTTCTTGAGGAAACCTGCTGATTTTAAAACAGAGAAATTTGTTCCGCTACTAAAACCTGAGGGAAGGGACATCAAATGGGCCCTACACAGATTCGTTCCATTAACAACGACCGTTCTGGGCATAGGTTATATTCTGCCTCACATAGCAATTGTCATTATTCTGAGTTACATCCTCTCGCAAACAACCATCTCTTCACTCCAAATGATAACACAAATTAGTGGAATGATCCTCTTCCTCATGGCCTCGATTGTGATGATGATCGTAGGAGTCACTGTAATAGTTGGAGGAATACGATATAATCGAAGAAGCCTTCCAAAAGAAACAATATTCCTCGGTGTTCTGTTTTCCTCATTTTATTTGTTGTGTCTAGGCATAGGATCTGCGCTGTTGCTTTCAGAGATAAACCTAAATGTGGGATTACTGATTGTGGGTTCAATATTTGTTATGGTGAGCGCTACCGTCTACATGGTGCCCTCCCTTGCTTCTAGGCTTATTGGCCACGCTCTTGGAATAGTCGGCGGATTCCTCTTAGCCATAGTGACGTTCAACTTTCAGACCCTTGGAGTTGCTATAGGTTGGACTCTTCCATTCCCAGGACCGTTCATGTCGCTGACAGTTGTGGAAGGAGTTGCGATGATCTTGGGCTCTATCGCAGTTGCTATTTATTCTACTCTTGCAGAGCGAAATGAAAAACCAGTGGCATACGTCTTGCTCTCGATAGTGGGGCTGGTCTACGGGATCGGTGTGTTCATCGGATCACTAATTCTCTCGTTCAGCTTCTTAGACATTGTGTGGAAAGCACCGTGGGTAGGTCCTTTATACGGATTACCAAGCTGGGTTGTCGACACAACAATTTTCTGGAGCGCAAGTCTTATTCTGTTGGAGATCGGAGGCATCTTGTTGATTCTTTCCGCCTGCTTAGGATTCGCGTTTGCAGCCCAAGAGTTCTCTCGGCTTTACGCTACATCAGGTGAGGTAAGTGAAGGTACCGCCGAAATGAGAAAAGAATCGGTACGCACACAGGTTGACTTAACATAGCAGTGGCGGAATCTTGTTTGCTTCTTCAGTCATCAGTAGAGCACTGTTTAATTCCCTGAAGTATTTGAGTATGGTTCTACCTCTCTCCGTGATTGCGTAGACAACTCTTGTTTTGTTTCTTTTCTTCCCGAAAGTCTGTTCTTCAACGAGGTTCTGCTGGATCAAAAAATCCAAGTATTGCTTTAGGACACTGCAGTTTATGTTAGCCTTATACATTATGTGAGTTAGCTTTAACGGTCCATGACGAGCCAAGACCTTGAGTATATCAATGTACATTTCCAACTTTGACCTTCGCATATTCATCAGACTCTTCCAACATAATTCACGGACATGCTAATGAGGCGTGCATATTCCTTTGATCGTCGTTTCCCTTAGTCTTCTGAACTAATTGCCTAAAAAACTTGTTAAGCACCAAGGATATACCAATTAAATATGCTCATTGACATCCAACAAGCTGTCGTCAAATGAGAGTGTCGCCAATACGAAAAATTGACCATGATAAGTGGGTGGAGATTACTACAAAAGTGCAAAAATGAGTGAGCAAGCGTAGTCGGCTAGGGTTCATGTACCGCATTTGGATATTTTTCCCTTATTTTTTCATCGGCTATTCTTGCAATCATTGCATTGGAAATCAGCACGTATTTTACTCCTGCGAGATCGGCGAGATTCGCTGGTTTCGGGTCTTGAGTCACTAGGAGCAGGTTGTTCTTCTTTGCGTACTCTATGACTTCCCTGTCTTCCTTACCCTGCAGTCCTGCATCTTGAACACTTTGTACATTCCATCCCAGAATCTCAAAATATTCTTTCAGACCCGCGTACATTTCGTCAAGGAGAAGCTTCAACGAGGTCACACTCTCCAATGCTGATTGCCGTTGCAAAGACTAATAGTTTTTGCATTAGATAGTTTACATCAGAGCTGGCGATTTGGTGATTGCTTCAGGCTACACAAAAGGTGAGGAGGATCTGAGGAAAAGACTTTTGACGATGTGAAGCGTTTCCTCAGGGTTGTGACATTTTGAGCCATCTTCGATAAATTTCCTCGTCTGTGGTCGGTGGAAGCATCAACTTGGTTTTAGTTAAAGGTTTGCCGTTTTTCGAGTGGGGTTTCCTTACTAGGGTGTCCGAGTATTTTTCAATCTCCCTAGCCTCCTCAGCTAGTCTAGCAGCCACTTGAGCTATTTCATGTGCACATGCAACAAGAGGAATGTATTTTTCTCTATCTTTCTCTAAGAAGCACGCTCTTGTGTCAAGTTCCGCAACCTTTTTAGTCATTTCATAAGCGGCCATGGCTTTGGCTTTGGCATAGGGATTTTGAAAATCAGAGTTGTCTAGGATAACATCTGTATCAACCAACAGCCTTGGCAGGGTTAGGGGGGAGTCTTCCTTAAGTATGGCTACAAGTCTGTCAATTTCTTGGTGCAGTATTCTCAAAACACCCGTAATTGCAAGTACCTTAATGACATTTGAATTGAAAATCGCCATTTCTACTGGGTCCAAAAACTCTCTTCGTGCTCCAATTAGTGGGTCGCCCATGATTATGATGTAGCCTAGACCCTGCTTTTCGATTTCGTCCTTAATGCGTTTTGCCACTCCATCTGAGATTACGACGCTCGGCACCTCTTTTTTCAGTAGGGTTTCCCTCACTTTTGCGGGTCCGGGAATCGACGGGTTAGGGGAAATGAAAACTATGAGATTTGGGTTGAACTCGAAGAGTTTCGGTAAGGCTTCTTCAACGTCTTCGACGCCCATTTTGGAGCCTGTAGTTACTGTCCGCACCTTAATGTCTTCACGCTGTGCCAGTTCATCGAGAAGTAGTTCAAATATTGGGGATGCTCCTATATTGCCGCATTTAAAAACTCCTATCTTCAATTTCTCCAAGAGGGTCACCAACGTTTGGTTGTTGTAGAGCTTTATATAACTTAGCACGTGATTGAAGAACTTACATAAGTGTGGTTTATTGGGCAATTGTAAAACTAGATTTGAAACTCTCCATCCTTCAAGACTGTTATTCTCTTTCCGTTTTCCTTTGCCACCCTTACCGTCGGCTTAGAGACAAGGAAATCCATGTGGTTTCTCGATGGGTTCCTTCCACCAGGCATGTCAGTGTTGTTTCCAAAGGCTATGTGGATTGTTCCAAGAATCTTCTCTGCTTCCAATAATTCTTGAACAAACCTTGCTTTTGGGTTTATTCCAAATGCAAACTCACCTACAACCTTTGCCCACTCGTCTGTCTCCAGAGTGTTGTTGACCTGCCACAATGTTGCGTCATCTTCCGAACAAGTTTTTTCCACCGCACCATTCTTTGCTATAACCTCGACAGTGGTTTTCAAGGAGCCGATTCCGCCAATTGCCATATCGCATATCAACGTGCCTTCCAAAGAGTCTTCTACAGGTGCCACTATCACCTCTCCGGTTGGCAGGTTCATCCATTTCATCTCCTTCCAGTCAATAATGGTGTCAGTAAAGAACGGTCTACCCTTAGTGCTAAACGAGAGCTTGGTGCCAGAAGGAGACGTGACCTCAACAGTAACGGTTTGACTTAACTTCCCTATGAGACTTCGAGCAAAATCCTGCATCCTTCTATGCTCTTCCATAGTCAATGCTAATGCCCCATCAGTAAGCATTTCTAGGGTTACTCCGGGACAGTGACCCAGACGAGACCTCTTACCCCTAGTCTCCAAATGAATAAGCTTAATCCTAAACGGTGTTTCCTCCCTGATTCCACGTAAAAGGTTAATGTATAAGTCAGGCTTGTTTGCACTCAGAACTTCGAGAAGATGCTTGGAGACTTCTTTTCTGAACTCTCCGCTAGTTTCCAGACTTATAAGCCTCGTCCAAAGCTCCGAAGCTAATGCTCCGTCAGCAAAAGCCTTACCAACCTCAGCTTTCTCGTCATCACAAACTATGATAACTCGTTCTCCGGGAACAGCCTCTAAAACGCATTCCAAAGCATTTCTAGCAGCTTCCCAAGCACGCATGAACGTCATCTCATGATCTATTAGATTCATGCGCATCATAAGCATTATATAACGATTTCTTGAAACCATATTGTAAGTTTTCCTCAGGGGGACAAGCGTTGAGCAATCGCAGTTTCGAAGAGCTTTTGCTAGAAGCAGTGGACGAGGGGCTGTCTTCGCTAGGTGATTCTGCGAAGGAAGTGATCTATTTTTATCTGGAAAAGAATTCTAATATTGATAGGCGGGACATTCCCTACAAAATCGAAGAGTTCGTCGTTGCGCTTGAAGAATTTTTCGGAGTTGGAGCCAAAACCCTTGAGGTTCTGATAATGAAACAACTCTACCAAAAGATTGGACATGCTGTTGAATATGATCAAAAGCCGAAGGACCTAATATTCACGGAATACGTGGCGGCGGCTCGAAAGACCTTCTTGAAGAAAAAGAAGCGCTAGCACAGCAGTTACAACACCACCCGGATCAAAATGTTCAGGTGGAAACGCTGGGCGAACTCCGTTTTCTTTTTGAAAGTTTGATTAACAAGTCAAAAGCTTTCCTTTCTTCCTCAACAGGCTTTGTTCTAAGTAGTCCCTTCCTCTCGGCACTTTCAAAAATTTCTTTACCCTTTTCAGTGCGGATGACAATGAAAGTCCACCGGTCTAATCCTAAGCCACCAGCCGAGATGTCGGCGAGTTCAGAGGAGAAGTCGGTACATAAGGCACAACCCTTGCGAGCGTATTTTTTTGCCTCAGGGAGTGGGATAATCTTTGTTTCTCCAGATTTGGTGGTGACCAAAACTTTCGCTTTAATGTTAATTTTTTTAATGTCATGTAGGTTAATGCCGAGTTCCCCTTGGATATGTTTCTCCATTAACCCTTCGTAGGTGAATGATTCTGTGCACATTAATCCTATTGTAAATTGTAGTGGGTTAGCGTATTTTTTAAGAGGAAACATCTCGATTTTTCGCAATGCTTGAATTTGACATGGTGTGCCAACAAAAGCTAAGCTCCTCTTCTTCTGCTCCACTCCTTCCTGAAATGCAAGGAGATTTGGTGAGTAGGAGTATCTTGTTCCAGCACACTCTAAAACCATCTGTGGGGTTGTTGCCAGCTTCGGAGCAGGGTAGAATGGTCTATCTTCGCTGGTTCCAGAAACAATGGCGCCGTCCAACATTCCATTTTCAAGAGCAAACATCAATAAGGCTGTAACTGCCCCTCCATCTTGGCAAACCTGAAGTATCCTTTCATCACGAGCTTGCGCAATAACCATGCGGCGATAAATGCCAAAATCTTCTTCCGGTTTCCTTTCCCTTCCAAACACGGATCTTTCCACGGCTGGCCATGAGAAGTCGTACCTGGGGCAGACGTTGGCACAAATTCCACACGCTGTGCATTTACCCACTAGTTTTGGTTTTTCTTCTGAGTAATCTAGGCAGCCGAGTGGACAGACGGTTACGCAGGCAGCGCAGCCTATACATTTTTGAGCAGAAACAACTTTTTCTAAGCTTTCCTGAAAACTCAGTTTGGGGGCTTTTTCGGTTGGTTTAGACATTTTTAGATTTCACCTGAGTATTTTTGATGGAAATGTATCCCACTATTAGCCATTCCGGGTGTTTTAAAGATTGCGTGAAGAATATTAATAAGAATAGTTTTCCCCTCAGAAGGTATGGAACTAACAGACAAAGGCGGAGAAGAGCCTTCGTTAGCTTTTGGTGGACAAGCAGTAATAGAAGGCGTCATGATTCGCTCTAAGAAACACATGGTAATCTGTGTTAGACAACCTAATGGGGAGGTACTAACAAAAACAGAGGAAATAAAATCCCTCTCTGAAAGACATAGAGTCCTCAGAATACCATTCTTAAGAGGGATTATAGCACTGTTTGAAACCCTCTACTTAGGCGTTAAGGGTCTCTATTTCTCCGCAAATGTTAGTTTGGAGGAAGAAGGCGAAAAAATTGAACCCAAGGAAATGGCGGTGGCATTTATTTTAGCTATCGCCCTAGCCATATTTTTGTTCAGCATAAGTCCTTTCTTCTTAGCCACCCTTTTCAAATTGAGAGGCGTAGTTTTCAATGTTGTAGAAGGTATGATTCGCATTGCAATTTTTTTACTCTACCTTGTAGCTGTGGCTTTTGTTCGCGATTTAAGAAGAGTGTTTCAGTATCATGGTGCAGAGCACGTGGCTATTAACGCTTACGAGGCTGGAGTTGAACTGAATGTCGACAACGCCAAAAACTATTCTAGACTTCACCCAAGATGCGGAACGTCTTTCGTCTTCATCGTGTTTCTAATAAGCATCTTGTTATTCTCACTCATGCCAAGCCAAAACTTTGCCACAAGATTATCTTACAGAATTATCCTCATTCCTGTAATTGCCTCCATTTCTTACGAACTCCTGAAAATCAGCGACAAATACAAGAAGTCAAGGGTCATGAAAATTCTGACAATGCCAGGTTTAGGAATCCAGTGCTTAACAACAAGAAAGCCAGATGAAGACATGATTGCGGTTGCCTTAAAGGCTGTGCAAGAAGTAAACAAGCTTTCCCAAAAACATTGATATGGATGGAAGACGTTTAGCGAGAGAACTTTGAAGTAGAGTTTTCCGAACTTGTTCAATAAGATTAATAGGTGGAAATACGAAAGGAAGCTTTCAAAAGCTGGTAAATGAAAGTGGAGATATAACACAGGTCAAACAGTCGCTACTGAGGTGGATGGATGCCTAAACTAAAGGTTTCACTGTTAACCGGTCGAACAATAGATCAAGGGAAAGGAAAGGAAATGGGCAAACTTTCCAGAGAGTACCTAGAAAGCGTGGTTATCTGCCAAATGGACCCTCACGACATGACCTTTCTTGGAATAAAAGAAAACACCAACGTTAAAGTCACCACAGATTTTGGTTCAGT
>CAZADP010000059.1:0-3508 GCA_964483905.1 uncultured Candidatus Bathyarchaeia archaeon
GAGAATTGTTGAGGTTGGCACTAGAGCCGTTTGCAAGGAAGAGTTAGCCTATGCAAAAAAGGCTGGTATAGAGTTTTTCACAGCGAAGCAGATCAGGAGTGAAGGAAGTGCGCAGATCGTGAAGCGGTTGAAGGAAAAATTGGCAGAGTACGAAAAGGTTTATTTATCCGTAGATATGGATGTTCTTGATCCAGCTTGTGTGCCAGCGGTGCAGAATCCGGAGCCGGAGGGGCTTGAGCTACATATGTTGCTTGACATTTTATGCAGTATGTGTGATAACCGCGTAATGGGCTTTGATGTTGTTGAGATTGCGCCGAATTATGATCAGGGGGTTTCGGCGATTCAGGCTGCAAAGACTATTTTTGAAGTTCTTTGTCATTTAGAGAAGTTTCGGGAGGGTGGGGCAGGATCGAAGAGGTAAAGTCGTATTATGATGAGAAGGCGGAGAGTTATGATGAGGTATTTGGGACTTTATATTTTAGGGTTTATGATGTGGTGACTTGGAAGTTTCTTGAGCCTTATGTTCCGGTAGAGCCTGATGCTTTGATTCTTGATGCTGGAGGGGGAACTGGTCGTTGGTCAATTCGGATGGCGAGAAAGGGTTGCAGGGTGGTTTTGTTAGATGCTTCTGAGGGCATGTTGAGGGTTGCTGCCAGAAGAGTTGAAGATGAGGGTCTTCAGCGTAGAGTTATTGTGAAGAAGGGTGATATTGCGGAAGGTGGTTTTGGGGATGAAACGTTTGATATGGTTCTTTGTGAGCATGCTCTTTTTCTGTTTGAAGAGCCAGATGTCGTTCTAAGGGAGTTGAGGCGAGTCCTAAAGAAGAAGTGTCGGTTGATAATTTCGGCGCAGAATCGTTATGTTCAGTCTTTGTCTTCTTTGTCGGACACGCCGAGTGCAGACAATGTGGATAGGGCGTTTAGGATTTTGGCCGGTCGGGAGCATCAGTGCATGACTACGGACGGTGAGGTCAAGATTTATGCTTGGAGTCCTGATGAGTTCAGAGCGATGTTGGAGCGGAATGGGTTTTTTGTGGAGAAGGTTGTTGGTAAGGTTGTGACTATGCCTTTGCGTATAAAGAAGGAGGTTTATCTTGGAAGGGAGTTTTCTGAGGATTTGTTTGATAAGATACTCCAGTTTGAGCTTGCCTTGTGCGAGAGACAAGATGCGCTGGCTTTGGCGGGGCATTTTCAGGTGATAGCCTACAAGCCATGAGGTAATCGATAAAGTAGTTGGGGCTTTGTTGGTTGAAGTTGAAGAGCTTGGTAGGTCTGTATGTATGGTTATTGAGGCCCGTAGTATAGTGTGGACAGTCGCTGCAAGTTTAGTGTGCACTACACTGTCGGTGTGTTGACGGCTATGCTTTTAGAGGCAGTTGACGATACCTGACTGATTTGTTGCAATAAAGCAGGAGACAATTGTTGCAACATTTGGTGCGTGCTGAGGCCAGAGTAAGTCTTCGGGCTCAGCAACCCAAATATAACCTTTAAGTTTATTTAGTAATTCCCGATCTGTAGGAACAAGAACTGCGTTAAGTCCTTTACAAAGGGACGGTTTTGCACTAAGAGAAAAGACAATCTGTGGGGTTCTCCTATTATTTCTTCTCCAAAGCAATCACTACTTCGTAGAAATGCGGTGTAGGGGACCCATCTAGTAATGGTTCTACTTTTGCCCATGCTTTTTGTCGCTCATCGCTCAAGTGCATTGCCATGAAGGTCTTTTCACTTTCATGCTCCACGATAGCAGCATATCTTTTCTTTCCCTTTGTAGGCTTCAGTAAACATCTTGATATGAAACCGTCAAGCTTTTCATAAACGGTGTTTGTCCATTCAAACCATTTTCTGAATTCTTCATCCTTTCCCTTCTTAATAGGTGGAAACTCGATAATGTTTACAAACACGATTTCACCTCCTTCTTTCCACTTAATCGTTTGTGGGGTCAACGTGAATTACGCAGTATTGGCAATTGGTCACGCGACTGACTTTTTCTTTAACTTCATGAGCTATCTTGTCTGCGTTCTCTATTGAAGTTCCCTTTTCTATTTCTATGTGCAAACTTGCTTGGATGATGTTTGGTCCTACATATTCAGCCTTTAGATCATGAACACCTAGAACTCCTTCGACAGACTTTGCTGTTGACTCTACTTTTTCAAAGAATTGCTGGCTTGGTGCTCTGCCTACAAGATAGTGGACATTGTCTTTAAGTAGATATATTCCGCCGAGGGCAATAATCAAGGCTACGAATAAAGATGCAATCGTGTCTGACACGTAATATCCTTGTGCGACAAGTGCCACAGCTATTAATGCGGCAACGTAGGAAACTTCATCTTTGAGAAGAGCGACCATCTGTGCCTTTTGTGATGCTCCTTTTGTCTTTGTTCTCAAAATGTCTATGCTGGGAATGGCGATTATTAACATTCCTACGAATATTGCTATTAGAGCAAGATATGTATTCTGAAACGCGCTTGTTTCCGAAATTTGGAAGAGTTTTGGGATAGCTTCTCGGAAGGCTTCAAGGCTCATAAAAAAGATGAGGATTGTGGCTGAAACAATTGCAGCAACGTTTTGTGCTCTTCCATGCCCAAACATGTGGAACTCGTCTGCTGGTTTCCTTGACCAATAAAGGGACAATAGATGAAAAAAGGACACCATGACATCGCTTAGCATTTCCAATGCTTGTGCATATAATACGAGAATGTTCGTGAAAAGAAATGCTGCCAGTTGCAGAGCTGGGAGTATCAAGTAGGCTAATAGAGCAAGTTTTGTTCCACGTGTTTCGGAAGCTTTAGTGTTCGTGCCCCTTCATTCCTTCTTCGCCGTGTTCAACGCTCCCCATCATGAAGGAATACAAGTGGTGCGAATACAAGATAAATCCAAGTTCAGCCTGGACATACTCTCTTGCGGCATCTACATTGTTTATTTCAAATTTCTTCTTAGCCATAGCCCGCTTGAATCTTTCTTCAAGCTCCTCTTGAACGATGTGTGTAATGAAATCTATCACTTCTTTGGGATTTTCTTTCTCAATCGCTTTCTCGGCTCTTGACACCACGGGTCCCCAATCAAGCCCCGCTGGCTTCAATCCAGTGTACGGTGCCCCCTCTCCTTCTCTGTGCAAACGCACAGCAGTTTCAAAGAACCAGTAGTCTGCTAGTTCCTTCGCTTCTTTGCCTTGTTTTCTCGCTTGAAGAGTCTTTTCGAAGGCTTTTCTTAGTTCTGTCTCAGCTTTCTTAGGCACCCAGGGTAGGATGTAGTTAACGTTGGCCTTTTCAAGTGCGATTTTTGCAGCTTTAACGACTGGACCGTCTAATGTATCACAATGAGGTGGCATCTTATCACCCCCAGTTCACAATTGTAATATTTTTCCAGCGCGTTGCTATAAATCTTGTTAAGGCGTAAAAGACGCGCAATAGATGGTGAAAAGGCGGTTCATTAGCAATGGTAACTTATCTTGTGATTCTCTAAAAGGTGAAGTCTTCCGCTTACAACGTTTTCGACTATTGTGAAGTGAG
>CAZADP010000059.1:3608-7102 GCA_964483905.1 uncultured Candidatus Bathyarchaeia archaeon
AGCCCTACAGAGTCTATGGTCAAGGCAGGAATTTACACATTATTAATACAAGAGACATGAAGACAATCGTTTGGGTGATCAGAGTGATCCACTGTGGGTTATTTGCGGATAGTTCTGCGATCTTTACAATGGAACTCAGTTCCCCCGAGGAAATGTATTCTTTGGAAAGAGAGTAGAGCTGTACATATTTTTTCAAGACAAAACCGTGAGCAACAGCCATAATAAGTAGGAAAATGGTCAATATCGGGTGAGGTCTGTAAACGAGTTTTAGAAAGAAGCCTGCTCCGCAAAGTACGCCTCCAATGCTCAGCAATGCTATGCCCAAGATTGAAGCCTTGGCGAGGCCTAAACGTACTGTCATGGTCTTAATGCCTCTTTCCTTGTCGCTGAAAAAATCTCGGATTTCAGCTGGGACAATTACACCATATACTATCAGGGCTTGGCCGGAGAGAAATAGTAGAAAGAAGTAGTCTATTTCAGACGAAAAACTGTAAAACACGAATAGTATTGGCAGAACGCTGAGGACAAGGAGCAGCGTGAGCATTGCAATCCATGACCTGGATTTCAGTCTCAGTGGGGGTGCAGAATAGGAGTAAGCTAGGAAAACGGCCACTACCCAAATGAGCAACAGGGCTGGTTTTTCTTGGATGAGCGACAGCGCAAGGAGCAAAGCGAGACTCGACATAATCTCAATGATCATGATGAATTTGAGCTTGTTTTGTCCAAGAGAGTTCATGGCTAGAACGAGTTCTTTCTTGCGATTGTCGTTTAAGTCGAGTTCATAGTCCGACATGGTGTTTGCTTGCGCCGCGGCAGCTGAAACAAGGGTGATTATAGCGAATACCAGAGTCGCAGGAATAGCCAGTCCCCAGGCTAGATCGAAAGGCGGGTTGATGCCCCAAGATATCCCAAGAATAAGCGAAGCGGAATTGGCTGGAAGGAATTCTGGCCTAGAAACTATTGCGAGCAATCTTGCGGTTTTGAACATTTGTTGAGTTCTCCGTGAAATAATGGAAGGAAACGGTGAAACGGGTGGCACTTACATATAAACGTTGCGTGGCAAAAACTGTGGTTAGTGCGGGCCAGAGGAGACAAGAATAATCCGGGGATTATGGAATTCACTTCGGGACTTAGGCGGAGTGTTGGGTTGTGGTCGGCCTTTTGTTTTGTTGTGGCATTCGGCTAATCGGTTACTCGGGATTCTTGTGGCAATTTACGTAATTTGCGGTCATGCTTTTAGGTTTTATTGCCAGAATGTGCCGGGATGATATGAGAATTGTTTTAGAATTGTCCATGCAACCGTCATTGTTAAGAGGTATGTGAAGAGTACGATTAGGTATTTTCCGAGCTTTGATTGTGGCATCGGAATTTTTTCTGAGATGTTGGAAGGTAGCAGTGGTAGGATAAATGGCACTTTCTGCGTATAAGCTTGGATTTTTTCTTCGTGCTTTTTCTTTAGGATCTTTTCCTCGCTATTTGCTAGTAGAAGGTACAGGAAGGTCAGGTTGAGCCATGCAATCCATGACATGGGTCTTTCGCTTGTTATGGTGAAGCCGAGGGTTGCGACTATTATTCCTAGGTATTGGGGATGCCTTACCCATGAGTACAAGCCTGTTGTTACAAATCCCTCCTTCTGTCTAGTGAAAAACTGGACGGTGGCCACTAAGAAAATGCAAAGCCCTATTGCGAATAAGCCCCATCCAACAATGGGATTGAGATTAACACCATGGAAGCTTGAAATACTAATCATGTTGAAGACAAGCCATCTGGTTTCCCACAGCCAGTAGAAGGGGCTCCATAGAGAGAGGAGAAACCACTCAACACCGATTGGGGCGATCATGCCGATCAAGGGGTTTGCTATGCAAATATACGTAGGAATGGCATGAAAGCCCAGAACTAATGCAGCCACAATTTTTGTCATCAGAACCTTTAAACATGCAATCAAAAGCTATTCCTCAATGACGTTGATTGCAAACGTGACCCAACAATCACATTGACCGAGCGTGACATTTTCCCATGATGCTCCAACCACCGTGTAGATATGCGTTCCGCCTACCTCTAGATTGATGGTGAAATTTGAGTGGATCCTATAGTCCAATTCGTCTTTGGACTTGTCAACAATCACCGTTCTTTCATCCATAAGCCTAGGCAGTTCCCAAAATCCATCAAATATTTTGAAATAGAAAGGGCGAGGCTCAAACTGAAGCGGTGCCCAATACAAGGCCGTAACAGAAACAATAAAGTACCGATCATGCCTGATCGACAATATCGCCCTGTTTGGCGTTATTCTGGTCGAGAAGCCATCCCACATCTGGCTATAATGGCCCTCTATGGGTAGAGAAGCCCTGTTTTCATTTTCCCATTCTTCGTGAGGTTTCCGCATTTCAGAGAACAGGTACATATTGGATCCTATTGAAACGATAAGTGAAAACAAAAGCAAAACCAAAATGCTCCACAGAATCTTGGAGTGTCCTGCAAAGCATGTGCCGTTGATCTCGATCACACCCCCATTGATCATAAACAGTGGAAATGTATATGCATTGTTATTATTCAACCGACTACTCCGGGAAAAAAAATATTAAATCTGCGGTTACACAAAGAAAGAAAAATCAAAAGCAGAATAGCCATTACAATCAGTTTATTGCTGCTAGGTGCATCTTTTCTTAGCATTGTTTCTACTGCACAGGCACAGGATCCTCAGCAACTTTGGGCACTCATAATTTGTGGAAGCATAAATAGCACATTTTCAAACGATACGCAGTACATGTATCATGTGTTGCATGATCATTATAGCTTTGCGGGTATTCGTTATCTGGACGTTTACACTAGTCGTCCTAGTGTTGACGCATTATCGACAAAGGCTAACGTTAGATCCGCGATCACTAGCTGGTTGGACAGTCGTTCAACTGCGAACGATATCATCTTCATCTTTTTCAGCAGTCATGGGGGAGGATACCACACGACTAATGGTCTGGAAAGTGGCAGAGTTGAGACGGCTGGAAGCGACGAAGGAAACGAGCAAAGAGAGAGTACATTCACAATTTCATTTTATCCGCTTAATACACCAGTAGATTTTAACGGAGATGGTATAAATGATCGACTACGTGATATCAATTATGACAGATTCATTGAAATCGACTATAACGATGATGGCAACTATACTGCTCAACTTAGTACAACATTTGATATCGATGGTGACGGCCAAAATGACGATATATTTGCCGATGTGGGAACGCACGATCGCTGTAACATATTAATCAACGCCGATACGAACGGAGATAGGCAAGTGGATAATTGGACAAGCGATGGCGAAGACATAGATAACGATGGAAACATCGTTGGAGTAGATTTTAACGGAAACGGAAATACAAATGACTGGGTTGGCGTAGACGAGTGCATGCAGGTTCAGGACGGCTGGTATTGGGACGATGAGCTTGCAAGCGACCTTGGTACTTTGAGCTATGCAAAACTAATCTTTGCAAGACGAGGGTGTC
>CAZADP010000060.1:0-7055 GCA_964483905.1 uncultured Candidatus Bathyarchaeia archaeon
TATGTTTTTTAGGTGTTCATCGCTTGTTATTATCTCGGCGTTGTAGGCTTTTGCTGTGGCTACGATTATTGAGTCAGCCATTCCCAGGTTTGTGGTTAGGCTGATGTCGGCGGCTTCTAGGGATAGGGGGCTGTCTAATTCGATGATTTTTGTTCGTGATATTTGGGCGTAGGCTTCTAATGCTTTCTGTTCGCCTTTCGTGTTTTTGATTTTTCTGTAGACTTCGTAGACAACAATGGTTGGCGTTATGGAGCTTTCGGCGTCTGCTTTTTCTATAAAGGGTGCGTAGCTATCTGCAAGTGGTCCTTCAGCGAAGTATTCAATCCAACCGTAGGAGTCTATTAGAATCAAAAGCGATCCTCTTCATCCCTAAGCTTATGTGTGTTTATGTTCTTTACGAAGCCTCTCATTTCTTTCACGGGTTTTTGAGGGATTAGATGGAGGACACCTTCTTTCTCTATCACGACGATTTTTTGCCCTGGCATGAGGTTTAGTTTTTCTCGGACATCTCGAGGAATTACAACCTGAAATTTTGACGATAGCGTTACTACACCCATATCGATACGCCCATCCTTTAACGATTCTCGTTCGATATTTAACTCTTCCTACACATGTCCTAGGCATCTCAATCGTGCGCAAAAATGCTGGGTTCCTTATTCACTTTTTTGAACTTTGGTTGTACAATATAATTTTGCACTAGTTTGAGTTTCAATCAACTACTAACTTTTATCCAATCCCTTTGTTTCGCCAAAATTCCGCTGTTCAAAAAACAACAGCGTTTGGCGACATCCCATTGGAAATTAGCGCGTTCATCATTAAACACCATCATGGAGAGATTACACCTGCAACTTTCGGGAAGGGCACTGCATCCCAAATGTTCTCTATTCCACAGATATACCTTGTTAATCTTTCAACTCCAATACCAAAACCCGAGGAAGGCGGAACCCCTTCTTTGAGCATCTCAAGATACCACGTATATTTGGCTGGGTCCTCGCCCGCCTGCTTTATCCTTTCCACAACATTCTCGTATCTGTGCTCCCTTTCCCCGCCAGAAATTGCCTCACCGAAGCCCTCGGGATACAATAAATCAAAATCCCTGAGTATATTGGGCTGGTCAGGATGCTCAAGATAATAGAACCCTCGGGCAGTGACAGGATAATCAGTTATCCAAAAAGGCGCCTTGTGAACAGCTGAAATAGCCTCTTCTGCATCCCAAGGAATCTCATCCCCGTACTTCAAACTGAAACCAATTGACCGCAAAACTTCAATCGCTTCATGATAAGAAAACCGTCTGAATGGAATTGTCGGTGTTTCCAGTTTTCTCCCAAGCTCTTTCAGTTCCATTTCACGCTTTCTTTTCACATCCTCAATCACATGACACAACATTCTTTCTCCCAGTTTCATCATTTGGCAATAAGTGGCGCAAGCTTCCTCTATATCCACTTGTCGAAACTCCGTCAGATGCCTCTTTGTTTTAATGGTTTCTAAGGGTTCAATTCGAATGTTCGGCGATAAAGCAAAAATCTTGGAGAGGGAAGCGACTGCCATCTGCTTGTAAAGAATCATACTGCTCATCACCTTGAACCTTGCACCGTAGTAGTCAATAGAAACCTGATTCGCCCCACGTATGCCAGGATCAGTCACAGGCCCAATTATCGGAGCCAAAATTTCGATAAAGCCCTCTTCTCTAAGAAACTCTCTTATCGAAGATATTATTTGGTCCTGTATCTTCAAGGCACAAACAATTCTTGGCCGTCTCAGCGCAATGTATCGGCGTCTAATCGATTCCAAAGAGTCTAAAGACATAAACATATAAATGCAGAGTCTTCGTTATAAATTTTTTATCAAAAATCCTGCAAAAAACTCGAAAAAGTTAACTTTTTATACCCGATTTTCGTAATTATTACAAAGATGAAACACAAGCTCTACAACAAAGATTTCAAGATTCTCAACATGCTTCAGAAAAACTGCAAAATGACCGCCAAAGACATCGCCAAAACAATCGACTCCCCAGTAACAACAGTCTTCGCAAAAATAAAAAAAATGGAAGAACTAGGAATCATAAAAGACTACAAAGCAATCTTAAACGCTCAGAAACTAAACAAAGGAACAACAGCTTTCATCCTAGCCTCAGTTTCCTACAAGTCAAAAGAAGGAATCCTATTATCCCAAAGGAAAATCGCCCAAGAAATCGCAAAGTTCCCAGGAGTTCAAGAAGTACACATCATCACAGGCGACTGGGACATAATAATCAAAGTCAAGGAAAAAGACGTAGAATCCATTGGAAAATTCGTCATAGACAAACTACGAATCGTAGAAGGAATTGAAAAAACATTGACCTGCATGGTTTTTGAAACAGAAAAAGAAACAACCGACATAGTTCTAGAAGGATGAAACAGCCTCTGTAAATGCGTCCCAAAACCAACCTTGCCCCAATCGATCAAGAAGCACTTGCTAAAACAGGACCAATCGTTGCAACAATTTTCTCCCGCTTAAATGCAACAAATAAGACAGCACACGCAAAGTGCCACAATAGAAGACCGCGAATGTCACACAATGATACAGACCCCCTTTTAGAATGCACAACATTCATGATCCACACATATCAACACATCCGAGACAACCTAATGTGCGCTCATACATTAAGGATTTTATGAACATAAAGCAACAAAAAAACAACACCCGCAACACTCAGTAAACTCGTTACTGAAACAGCATGCCTGAAGAAAACCGCAGTCGTCTCAGAGAGCTGCGGCAAAATCAAAAGATTGATAAGAAGAGGAGCAGCGATGAATATCAACGTTAAATAAAAGTACTTGCCGCGAATAATACTCGCCTGCTCCATCTGAGACAAAAGTTGACGTATCCTATCTTCATGAAGCTGCCTGCTGATTTTACTGATCTGACTGTTCAAATCACCTAAAGCTTTCTCAACCTTAACCCTAATATCTGCGGAACTCCTGTCAATTCTTTCCTTTAACTTCAAAATACTCATCGAACTATTGAGATCGGCACAAAGCGTTGACTCTCCATGTGACTCACCAACAGAAAACGACGCTGGCACCTCCCACATGTCTACTGCTTTTTCAATAATGTTAAATAGATGCCATTCTTTCTTGATGCCTCTTCTCCCTTTCTCATAAACCTCGTAAAGTTTCGAATCCATTTCCGAGACTAGAAACCCAGTTTCAGGCAATCCTTGCTGCTTAAGCTTCAAATTCAAAAGCACCGCAAAACTAACAAACATAGAAGAAGCCTTTTCGACAATCCTTTCGTAAAGATTCCTTTCTTCAACAACTGTTGCAGAAGCTGCAAGCTCACCGAATGTTTTCCGCAAATCGAGCAAATGAGCCTCAATTAATTGAATCTTCTCTAACGATAGAACATCAGCAATGTAATGAGGTGCCTTTTCGCTCAATTCACTTGAAAGTTCGCTAAATTTTCCCTGAGTAAACATAAGCCCAGCAGTGATTATTCCAAGCAGCACACCAAACGTTTCAGTAGTTATAGTCAAAGCTGTCTGCATATCCGCATAACTAGTGAACTGAGACACGTATAGCCAACCTAAAACGAAAGCTACCCCAACAGCGACCAAAAGAATAGAAACGAGAAGCAAAGAACTCTTCAAATAACTCATGCGGTCTTCACTGACTCAAAGACTACTTTACACTTGCCAGCGCCTTTTATTAAGCACTTATCCCAAGCGCAGGCACCTGCACCTTTACCCAAAACCGTATCCATTAACGCTTTACTCCCACTCCCACACCACAAATCACAGAATTTGCTTTTCACATTGGAACTCACGTCTCTTCCGACATGAAGCATCGGGCAATCTGATATACTAAAAGAAAACCTTGACTCTGACAACTCAATAGGCTCAAATTTTTGCCCTTCAAACCCAAGCACGACCTCCATTAGTTTGGCCAATGACTTCATATTCTTGTCCTTCAAACCTAAAATCTCTTTCAGTCCGCGAGCCAGACTCACAGTCGAATCGTAGAATTGAGCAGTCAATTCCTCTTCCCCCTGTCCAGTCTTTTCAAGAATCGGTATGATCACCTCGAAAGGTGGCAACGAATGCTTTGCAAACAAAGCCTTTATCCTTTCCTCAACAGTCTTCTTCATCGACTAACGCCAAAAAGTTACTAGAACTCTTTATCAGATAAGTATTTCACTCAGATCTTTGCACAAACAATAAACAAAAACCATCATGAACGAGACATTCTTTCTAATTCCAAAGAAAAAACCTGCAGTTTCCATGGCTGCCCCAGATTTCCAGCAATTAATCCACAATATTGATTTCAATTCCAAAAATCTTTTAGCCAAAACCCAAACTAGAAACAACGGAGAATCTACATGCAAAAGCGAGTCCTGGCAAACTTAGGCTTTTTGCTACAAATTGCAGGGTTATTGACTGCCCTGCCAATCCTCTTGGGGCTATACCTCAACGAGATTCAAACCTTAATCCCACTTTTCTTAGCCTGCGTATCCTTCCTAGCATGCGGCTTTTTCATGAACGCCCTATGCGAAAGAAGAGACCTTGACTTCAAGTCTTCCTGCGTCTTAATCCTACTAGCTTTCCTGATAATGCCGCTAATAGGCGCAATACCATACATTTATGATGACCCATTCAACAGCCCAAACCACATAGACAGATTCACAAACGCCTACTTCGAAAGCATCTCAGGATTTACAACAACAGGCTTCAGCTTCATACCCAACAGCGACGCTCTACCGAGATCACTCTTAATGTACCGAAGCATGACTGAACTCATGGGCGGAGTCGGCATAGTCTTCCTGCTTCTCGCTTTCTTCCACTCAAGAAAATCCTTAAACAACTTGGGAAACGCGTTAGGCATAGAAAGCATCGGCGACGACTTAAAGAAAATATTCTTTTCAGTCTTCATAATCTATGCCATCTACATAATCGCCTTCACAGCAATTTTCTATCTCCTAGGATTCCAAGACCTCATCAGAAATGGCTCCTTCGTCATCGACACAATAACTGGTGGATACCAGCCCTCTCCGGAACAGTTTCAACAGTACTTGGCCGTCCCGACGAGAGTATGCATTATACTCTTGATGCTTGTCGGCTCATTCAACTTCAGCTTTAATTATCGCTTATTTACTCTCAAACTGAAAAAAGCATTATCAAAAGAGGTTATTCTATACTCATCCATGATCATAATTGGCACAGTTGTGATTTTCCTTCTAGCAGAGAAAAGCGCCCTAGACTCGCTTTTCCATGTCGTAAGTATGTCATCCTCAACAGGATATGACTACATCAAAATTCCGATGCTTAACGACACAGTCAGATCGATCTTTATTTTACTCATGATCGTAGGCGGATGCAGCTTTTCAATGGCTGGAGGTATAAGAGTATCCAGAATCATATCGTTCTCAAAATCAATCAAACAAAGCATCAGAAACACATTGACCAAAGAGGACGTAAGCGAGGAGCAGAACAAACAGACAGAAGAAAACAATGGCGACTATCTCTCAGCCTCCACCGCGATTCTACTCTTCGTTGCTACTCTCTTCATCTTTTCCATAGTATTCTCGACAATAGGCACATCATTCACAGACGCACTTTTTGAAGTTGGCTCTGCTCTAACGACGAACGGAATATCAATGGGCGCGACAACGGTTTTCATGCCTGTAGCTTACAAATGGCTGCTAATAACAGCAATGATAATTGGAAGAATCGAAATAATGTCTGTCCTAATAGCGCTCAGCCCATACAAAACGAAAGAATTGGAACGCGATTCCTCGTTAGTAATCGAGCTGGAGAGTTATGAGGAAGATAGAGCTAGCAAGCTGGAAAGACGTTCCAGCAAGAGTTGACAGCATAAAGAGAAGCCTCGAAATCATCTACGAAGTCAAGCTTCATGCTGATCTTGAGGATATTCCTATCGATCGACTCTACCCAACTGAAGATTTCTTAGAAAATGACAAGCTCGCACTAGTCTTTATGAAAGTTGTTGCAGAGCGTTACAACGTTCCAATAATAACCGTGAAACGTGGCGAAGACTACTTCGTCCTCGACGGCCACCACCGCTCATTCATTTTCAAGAAACTATTGAAAAAAACTGCAAGGGCTTACGTATTAAAGTTCCCAGATAACACAGGCTACAGAAATGTTCCAAAACGCCCACTCGAAGAACTCCCAATTAAAGATGTCAGCGCCATAGATGATCTAATCTTGAAAGCCTGGCAATGCACGCTCAGCATTTTAAAACATTACGAAGCTCTTTACAACATTCCCTTCTACTTAAAGAAAACACAAGTCCGCTTAAAAGACCTCGTCCCAACACAGTCCCAAGTAGGAAAAGCACAGATAGACGCGATAAAGGAACTGTCAGTACCAATAATCTGCATTCAACACCAAAGAAAATGCTACATCCTGGATGGACACGCAAGAGCACTTCGAGCAAAACACCTAGGACTAAAATCAATCAAAACAATAATTCTAACACCAGCGATTCAAATAGATTTTGGGGTCGTCAAGACCGCTAGGGAAATGAACCTCAAAAGCTTAGAAGACATTGACATCTTAGCATAGCACCCACATGAAACAAACAGATTTTATACAATGCTAAGCAAACGCCGGAATCTCTTACAACTTGGAAGAGAAAAATGAGACTCGCCGCCCAAGCACGCGATTTTATATTTAATAACACGCCATACTATCAATACATCTCACACTGCAGAGGATAAGCGAATGCTCAAAAGCCTAAGAGAAGCCTAGAGTTTTCGCGTGCGCTCTAATCGCTTTGCCTTCTCATTCTTTAACAGAATACAGGATCTTACGGCATCTACTCTCTTTGCCAAACCGCACTATTTCCCACGCGATAGCAACCACGAACCATCGCACGTTGCTGTGTTCAAATGGCTTAAGCCCTCTCTACAAGTCCCAAATTTCACTCCATATTTCTCAGCAATTGCTGCAACTGTTTTCATCAGTGCAAACCGTAAATCTACCGGTAAGTAAATGTATCTACCAATTTTTTCACCTTTTTCAAAATAGAGCGGCTTTAACTTCTCCGCAGCTTTCG
>CAZADP010000061.1:0-6975 GCA_964483905.1 uncultured Candidatus Bathyarchaeia archaeon
GGGCAATGCTTTAGTGGGTCTGTTCAACTCACTTAGGCTCCTGCGCGTGGATTGACTTCAATTGGCGTGCGCGCACTGGTACCAATTCCCCTTTTGATCTTCAGAATCTTTCCCGTTCTCCATGCGAAATCCAACACGCGTCGCTTCTATAGGGCTAGAGTCTGAATGAGAAATCAGAGACATAACATGACGGCAAAAAAAGCCGAGCTCTCGCCTGCATAGCGAAAATGCGATTAAAACATAGTCGTTTCAATCGCACATCACCTATTTCCTACTCGCAAATTGATAGTATCCAGAAAATGTTTGAGCCGAGAGTTTGAAGCTATCCCGGCCACCATTATCAACAAGCCTGTGCACTCTTAACTCTAAGCAAAACATGTAATGACGCGAACCAAAAAACTGAGAAATCATCAGAAGATAGAAAAAGAGGGGATTTGCGGGAGATTTCGCCATCCATGGCACTAAAAACCTTTTCCTATTACTTGTCGCTTTTAGTTTAAGTCTCTACTTGCGCTTACGAAAGATTTTGCGTCTGTCTCCATATTGCCATTTACACACTTGAACACCACTTCTATCGGTTTTGCGGCTTCCTCGACATCTTCGGCTACTTTGACATGGTATTTGTTTGTGCTTTGTTCTCCATAGAGTTCCTTGTCAATGGTGATGTAGGCGAGAGTGTTTCTTATGTTTCGGCGTCTGAGCAGTTCTTGGATGTGAATTGCATCTTTTGTTTTATGATATTTTATGGTGGCTTGTTGATGGCGGAAGGTGTGAAAGGTTGCTCGCAGTGCGTGCTGAGGGTGCCTACGGTTCTATTGTGGTGACTATTGCCGTGTGATTAGTCTAACAAGAATGTTAAATGGTGCCTAAATAACATTCTGCGTGACTATAGACGGTGCTGAAACATGTTTGACGGAACCTTTTGTATAGTGCGAATAGGTGCCAGAATATGGTTGAGGAAATTGTTTGGTTGGCAGGGAACGGTTAGGTCGCGTCTAAGCTCGGATGAGCTTTGGTTGATATATCGTCTGGTGGATAATCAATATTGGTTGTTGAAGAGGCATCCGCATCCGTTTTGGGACTTGGAAGAGGTGGCTAAGCTGCGGCGCAAACTATTAAGAACTCTAAATATGTGCCGCAAACCAAAATACCAAATCAGCACCCGCGAAAGACTCTACTAGGCAACCTAATATCCACAGATTAGCCTATACGAACTTTCTTGACGCATTTTTTAGAAGCTGCTTTTGCGTGGAGGAACCTGAAAACCAACGTGAGCGAGAGCGACTTCTGAAGTGACAGTTGACCATATTGTTTGGAGAAGTATTAGCGCGCGATGGCTAATTATAAATTCGTTAGAATTTATGGTGCCATGGCGGCGACCTTTACCTGTTTTACCCCTCTCTTTGTCATGAGTGCTTGAGTGAGACTTCTGACTTCTTGGGCGCTCCCTTCAACAGCAATTATCTCTAGACACTTATTTTCTTCCAAGTGAACGTGCATAGTTGACGAAATAATATTCTTGAAATGATGTTGGACTCTTGTGACCTCTTCTAGTAGACCTGGTTTGTCTAGATAATAAAGCACGAGGATGGCGCCAGTAATTTGGCCCCTCTCCTCTCGCATCCACTCGAATTCAGCGATAAAACTTCGCACAGCATCATGAACAGCCTTAGAACGGTTCTCGTATTGCATGCTCTTCCAAGCCTCATCCAGCTTTTCCACAAGAGGAGGAGGAAGTGAAACACTAAAACGCGTTACCTTCATCTTCTGAGGCATTCAACCACCCTGTTGAATATTGTTGTAAGCGGAAAGCTTTTTATGCATAATGTTACGAAATCATCAGATCGTAACACGCCGGGACTCAGCTATGAACTACTTCAACAGTCGCGAGATAGCCGCTATCGCCTTGTCCTCAGCACTCTGGGGCGTTTTAAACTCCATCTTCGCCCCTATTGTATTCAGAATGACAGGATTACCAATCTTGTGTGATATGATAGGCTTCGCGATTCTCACCCTTACTGTTTGGTGGGTCAGAAGGCTTGGAGCAGCAACTGCGGTAGGGCTTATCGCAACAGTCATAAATTTCATATTCAATCCCGGCGGAGTTCACTTTCTAGGTTTTGCGGTGGCCAGCATATTCTTTGATATTGCTGCAAGGCTCATTGGATACGATAGAAGCTTCAGAAGCTCGTTATTCGCTACAGTCTTAATGCTTCCTGTTTCGGTGCTGTCAGCCGCAGTGGCAGGACTAATAATAGGCACGTTCTTCATGGCGGCGTCAGGCTTGGTCAAGTGGGGCGGGGTTCTTGGCTGGGTTGGGTTACACGCCGCTGGCGGTTTTATCGGAGGGTTCGTCGGTATAGCTTTGGTTATAGCCTTAGCTGCTAGAGGTGTGCGGCGAGTGGATGTGAAGGGATAGATGGCATCGTTCATTGATAAGGAACTTTTCGAAAGGGCTGTTAGACTTCATGGGCATTTGGAATCTTTCCTAGTTCTCGGCTTAAAGATGGGCTTGCGGGCAAAGAAAATTCTGGGCGAAAAACCAGAGATATGTGAGGTTGGAGCAATAAACTGCAAACCCAACTTATGCGCTGTTGACGGGGTGAAGGCAGTGATGAGAAGCAACTTAGTAACTGTGCGAGAAGATGAGGGTTGTCTGCCAAGTTTAGCGGAGCTAATGGTAAAGAGGTTGTCATAAGAGTGAAGAGGATCCTCGTCAAGAAATATGCAGAAGTCCCTTGGGAAAAATGCGAAGAATACGCAGACGAGGTTATCCGAAAGAGTTGTGGAGTAAATGGGAGTTCAAACTCTAATCACTATTTCTTTTTTCATGCATTATCTCAGCAGTGCATGATTTTAATGGAAACTGATAATCTAATCGTGAAAATTTATGTATGAGATTAGGCAATTCTTAGACATTGGAATACAAGCTTTGCGTCCACATTTTTAGTTTCAATTGAATAGAAAGGAGGTGATGAAGCTGAAGAAAGAATATTCTACGAATGTGGGCAGAGAGATGGTTGAGAAAGCCGGAGTCAACGTCGATCTCTTGATTGATAAGCTGAAGAAGGCTGCGGCTGCCGAATTCACGACATACTACTACTACACGCTTCTGAGGATGCACTGCACAGGCTTGGAAGGAGAAACAGTGAAAGAGATAGCAGAGGACGCAAGACTCGAAGATCGACTACATTTCGAAACCATTGCGCCACGAATATATGAGCTTGGAGGCGAGCTTTACAGAGACCTAAAGGAACTTCACGATGACGCAGCTTGCTCAGCGGCTTATCTACCAGAAGACCCGAGTGACCTCAAAGCCGTGCTTAAAGTCTTATTGGAAGCGGAAAGATGCGCCGTCAGGGTCTACACAGAAATCTGCAATATGACGCTTGGGAAAGATCCTAGAACCTACGACTTGTCACTGGCAATCCTTCACGAAGAAATAGAGCATGAAGCTTGGTTCCAGGAACTCCTTGAGGGAAGACCATCCGGGCATTTCAGAAGACGAACTCCAGGAGAAGGCCCATACACGCAGAAGTTCAGGCACATAGAATAGAAGGAAAGCCATCGAAGACACATAGTCTAATAACCATTTTTCTTTAAACCAGCATTTATAATAATGCATTCTTAATTAGAAAAAAGTAAGTGGATCAGAACATGGAAATAGTCCAACTGGGATTTATAGCGAGTCTAGTAGCAGGCTTAGCCACCGGAGCTGGAGCTTTGCCAGTTCTGTTTACAAGACGAATCTCTGATAACTTGCTGGACATTTTGCTCGGGTTTGCTGCCGGTGTCATGCTGGCTGCCACTGCATTCAGCTTACTGGTTCCAGCAATAAGTCTAAGCGGACCCTGGATCACCGCCATAGGCCTCGTAGTGGGCGCATTGACGTTGCATTTTATCGACCGGTTTATTCCGCATTTTCATCCAGTTGCTGGCGCTGAAGGCCCCCCTTCAAAGCTTTCACGCGTGTGGTTGTTTGTCATCGCCATAACGATTCACAATTTTCCTGAGGGACTTGCTGTAGGAGTAAGCTTCGGTGCGGGAGACGTTGCCGCGGGTTTTGTCATTGCTTTGGCCATAGGGCTCCAAAATATGCCCGAGGGCTTAGCGGTAGCGTTGCCTTTGTTGAGAGAAAATTACAGTAGACGAAAAGCACTTGGATATGCGACTGCGACAGGTCTCGTTGAGCCTCTCGGCGGCTTGCTGGGAGTCGTCCTAGTCTCGGCATCTCAGTCAATTCTGCCATGGGGGCTGGCCTTTGCTGCTGGCGCTATGCTGTTCATAGTCATTGATGAGATGATTCCAGAAAGCCATCGGAAGGGTTTTGCACGTGAAGCCACCTTTGGACTGATTGGTGGTTTTGTTCTCATGATGCTGCTGGACTGCCTCTTCACATGAAAAACAAATCTTGGGATATGATTTGAAATGCGTAGGCGCATTAGAATAGCCCATATCGAAGAAATCCACCGGAATGAGATGAAGCAATTTAATGTTAGAGGATTGGAGATTCTTCTAGTAAATGCTGGTGGCAGGTTTTATGCGGTTGAGAATCGGTGTCCTCATATGGGATACCCACTGTATTTTGGTAGTTTGGAGGGCACAACATTAACTTGTGGATTTCACTCTGCAAGATTCGATATCACAACTGGCAAGCCTTTGAACAGGGTTACCGACAAATCGCTAAGAACGTTCAAGCTTACAGTGAAAGACTCACAAATATTCGTTGAATTATGAACTAGGAACGATGCACACTTACACAAACCTTCTGTAAAGGAGTTTTATCGCTGGCAAAATGAAAAGTGTGAAGAAACCGAGAAGCACGAAAGCATGGACAAAGACTAGGGTGCTTTGGCTTAGCGAAAAGGCCTGTCGTAGTCCATCGACAGTGTAGGTAAGGGGCATTAAATATGCTATGTACTGCAGCAATGGTGGCATGGCGGAAACCGGATAGACAACACCGCTTAGGAACACCATTATAAAACGGGGAAGATTAAGCAAGGTCTGAGCCTCGAACATTTCCTTCACCAAAACGCACAGCAGAGCGCCGAGAGACGAGAAGACTAAGAGGGAAGGAACAATAATTAAAGCAAGATAAAGTAGGTTAACATGGAAAAGTCCCAAAGCCAGCACAGAGCCGAGAGTAACAACCACCGTCATCATAGGTCCGAAAATGGTGCCTCCAATCACTTTTCCAAGCAGCACTGCCGGTAAACTGATGGGGGCGAGGAGTAGCCTTTCAAGGGAACCAAGCCTTAGTTCAAAGTTGATGACAACAGCCTCTGTAGCGGTTGTGCTGAAGAGAATAGTCATTGCGATAAGGCCTGGCACTAGCTGCTCAAAGTTCTGGGGGTTTCTCAGGTAGAAGGCCAGAATCCAAGCAATGGGAAAGACTATTCCCCAACTGATGGAAGGCGGCTTAAGGTAATAGGTTTCCATGTCTTTTAGGGCAATGTAGAATATACCACGCATGTCATCAAGCCACATTTTTATCTCCCGCCTCCTTTCTCTATCGCCATAATGCTCGGGCTTAAGCCAGTAATCTTAATGAACGCGTCTTCCAAGCTTGGCTTGATGCCGTTTACCTCATCTATTTCGGCATCTCCACCCTTAGCATATTGGAGCACTTTATCGAGCACATGTGTAGGAATACCTCCGTAAATTCGTACCTTGTTATGGTTAGTTGCCAGCGCGCGCGCATTTTGTGAAGCAGTTCTTGCTTGTCTTTCGATTCCATTTAGTATCTATTGCTAAATCCTTCCCATTCTTTGGGGTTATGAGAAACCATTTTCGTAAACCGTCACTTGCTGCAATCTCTTTCAACCATAAATTGGCTTTGGCTTCTACCTCAGATATCCCTCTCGGCCAAAGTCTGTCCACAAGAATTCTAAACCCATCTTCCTTCATTGGGGGATCATAAATCCTTTTAATCTTTATCACTTTTCTGTCGCTCCTCAAACCACGCTTATATCCATTTCTTTACATCTTAGCGTGTTCGAGTTAAAAGCCTGATTTGAACGCGTTTAGAGTATCTTTTGCTTACTGAAATAGTGGCTACTTCACTTCTACAGAAGTTTTCGTCTTTTCTAGTCTGTCGAATCTAACGCATGCATGGGATTCGCTCCCATTGTATCCAACTTTGAACCTTATATCGTGGCATTCGCCGACACTGAAGCGTAGACCTGCGAATATTCTCCTCAAATAACTGAATTTTTATGATCAGATCTCCTCTCACCTCGTCGATGGGGGCTTCTGAAACCTCTACCCATAGAATCATTTTCACCTCATCCGGTCTCCCCGCCTTCATTTCAACATCTATGCGCCAAGTTCGCCTTTGGTCAAAAACCGCAAGTGTAAGCGAAACAGCCCTATTGATTTTTCGAATATTGCCAAAAGTTTCGGGACGAGGTAGCAAATAGGCAACGAAGCAATGCGCACTTCTCGACATTGTTGTTTGCCGGAATCTTGACTGGGCTTTTTTGCAGCAAACCACCAAATAGCAGTCAGAATCATGGTCCAAGCTCCATAAACGTAGAAGACGCTCCTCCAGCTATCCAGTAGCCTTAAAAAGTAGGGAGTCATGCTCAGCGCAATTACATCGCCTACCGCATAACCCGAAATTGAAGCACCCAATGCGAAACCCGCTTTTTCATGTGGAAACCATGAGGCGACCAGCGTAGGCAAGCTAGGCATAACAGCAGCAAGTCCCGTTCCAAGGAAAAGCTGGAATAGCAAAAGCGTTTCATAATTGTTGGCGGAGCCTCTTAGAAAGACCGAAGACCGCCAGAAGAACTAGCGCTATACCAGCAGTCACTTTGACCCCTAAACGGTCAACCACTATCCTCCAAGGAGGCCGCAGTACTATAAGTGCGAGAAAGCTTACAGAAAAAATGAAGCCAACTTCAGCATGCGTTAACCCCATTTCAAGTCTTATCAATTCTTTCAACTGCGAGTAAGAAAAGAGCAGAAGATGCA
>CAZADP010000062.1:0-6868 GCA_964483905.1 uncultured Candidatus Bathyarchaeia archaeon
CTTTAAAGTTCTTTATGAACTCATCCTCAAAAATATCCATCCTCGTACTTGTTGT
This sequence comes from uncultured Candidatus Bathyarchaeia archaeon, assembly GCA_964483905.1. Classification (GTDB taxonomy): domain Archaea; phylum Thermoproteota; class Bathyarchaeia; order Bathyarchaeales; family Bathycorpusculaceae; genus CAZADP01. Next base: position 56 of record CAZADP010000062.1, read on the forward strand.
AGGACCCGCTGCGACAGCAATCCACTTATCACCTTCCTTGCTCACAACTGGGCCACAGTGAAAGACGGCTAATCCCTCAAGGTTTACAGGTAAAGGTTTACCCTGACTATGATACTCTAAGGCTCTTCTATGAGCTTGATCTCTCGCAGTAACAATAGTTCCAGTCACATAAAGCGCATCGTTCACTTTGAGCTTGCGAATATCTTCCTCCGAAATTGGCGTTTTAAGTCTATAAACAGCCATTCTTTCTCACCTCACCACTTTATTTTATGCGTTAAATATTCAACAGTTCCATCCGAGTCTATTCTTGCAGAAGCCTTTCGGGCAGCCCAACAATTGAAAGCCACAGCCGCCGGAAAAGAGGCTGGATGCCTAAAGGCATAATCTACGTGTACACCTAGAACCGTTGTCTTTCCACCCAAACCCATTGGACCAATTCCAGTCATATTCACAGCCTCAAATATCTCCTTTTCAAGCTTAGCAAGTTCAGGATCTGGATTAGGCTCATTTAATGGTCTCAGTAAAGCTTTTTTGGCTAGTTTCATTGATATGTCCGCTCCTCCTCCGACTGCGACACCTAGAATGTTCGGCGGACACGGTTGAGCACCAGCCTTTACTACGGCGTCAACAACGAACTTTTTAAGTCCTTTTATCCCTTCGCCTGGCACTAGCATTCCTGCCAAACAGACGTTCTCGGAGCCTCCACCTTTTGTCATAACCGTCAATTCCAGGCTGTCTCCGGGCACGATTTCCCAATGCAGAAATGGGATGTATCTTCCAGTATTGTCACCACTGTTCTTCTGAGTGAATGGATCAACCGAATTTGGCCTAAGGGGAACTTCTTTCGTCGCTCTCCGCGTCGCGTTTGTCAGTGCCTCTTCAATCTTGTCCAAATTTTTAACTTCGGCCCCAGCTTTAATGTAGAATATTATCGTGCCCGTATCTTGGCATACAGGTGCCTGATATTTCTCAGCCAATTCAATGTTATCCAGTATAGCCTTCAATTGCGTCTTGCCAGTCTCGCTTGTTTCTTCAGCATACGCCTTTTTGAGCGCTTGTTTAACATCCTCAGGTAGACAAATTACCGCTTGCTTCAAGAGGTTAAACGCGACATTTTCGACAATTTTTGCTACTTCCAATACTATTTTCCCTCATTAGCCAGTCGTATGAAAAAACCGTGTACTTATGTCTTATCTCGCGTTAACCCCAAAACTTAAGGAAACATGCTTACTTTAACTCATCTCTCCAAGGATTACACACTGTTCTGCTTCGCGTGTTTTAAATATGCCCTACCTTAACTGTTTCATGAATAAAAAGGAGTAATGGTTCATGACAGAAGAAGCAGAGACGGAAGGCGCGGTTGAAAAGAAGTATAAGTTCTTGGAGGATCTTCCAGGGATTGGTCCGGCTACTGCTCAAAAACTTCGCGAGATGGGTTTTCATACCGTAGAGTCCTTAGCTATGGCTACCGCCCGAGAGCTAGAGCCTGCAGGCATCAGCGAGAAGAAGGCTTTTGCCATTATCGAAGCTGCCCGCTCTTCTATCAGTGTTTCTTTCGTCAGGGCGGACGAGCTTCTCAAGATGCGGCAGAATGTTTTGCGTCTGACAAACGGAAGCAAAGCGTTGGATGTGATTCTTGATGGTGGATTGGAAACACAGACCATAACAGAGTTTTATGGCGAGTATGGCAGTGGGAAAAGCCAGCTCTGTCATCAGCTATGCGTGAATGTTCAGTTACCTCCTGAGCGGGGCGGGCTTAACGGTGCTGCTCTATACGTCGATACAGAGAATACCTTCAGAACCGAACGCATCGTGCAGATGGCTAGGCATCTTGGGCTTGACCCCGAACAGGTTGTCAGGAACATCATATATGCGGAGGCTTATACTTCTGATCATCAAATGTTTCTCCTTGATAATGCTGATGAAGTGGTTAAGGAGAATAACGTGAAGCTAATTGTTATTGATTCGTTAACTTCGCATTTCAGAAGCGAATATATCGGGCGTGAGATGTTAGCTCCAAGACAGCAGAAGCTAAACAAGCATATGCACAGGCTTATTCGTCTGGCTAGGGCGTTTAACGCCGTAGCAGTTGTGACGAATCAGGTCATGGCCAAACCGGACGTGTTTTTCGGGGATGCCATTCATCCCATTGGCGGCCACATTGTTGGACATACAAGTCACACTCGCATTTATTTGAGAAGGGCTGCTCATGGTCCTGTGCGGATTGCTCGTTTGGTTTCTAGTCCATATCTGCCCGAAGGAGAGGAAATATTTAAAATAACTGAGAACGGCATAGAGGATGTTTCCGAAGAAGAGAAAACGAAGTCACGTGGTCGTTGAAGATGCCTGTTCCTTCGGCTTTGGTTACGCGTTTCTTTCAGCTTCTGGTCAATAGACAGTTTACTGAAGCAGAGCGAGAACTTGAAAGAATCAAACAGAAAATGCAAAAAACAGAGTGGAACCGTGGATTTTTTAGGGCTTTGTTTGGCATGTATCTTTCACGTAAGACCAATGGGGACGCATACTCACTCTTCTCAAAATTGGACTTGAGCGATAAAGCAAGCTTGCACAGTTACAGACGAGAGTTTTTGGATCATGTCAAGAATAGGCTTCACGGCGATTTTGACCGTGGATTTTTCTCAGCTTGGGCTGATTGCATGCGTGTGTTCAGCAAAATGAATATTGTAAATGACCCGAAAGCGAACAGCGAAACACCCGAGAAGGGAAAACCTGAAACTTTGAAGACTGACAAAAACCAAGCAACCATGGAGGATTTTCTTAAAGAGTAAGACTAGGCTCCCGCGATTAACGTGTATAACAAAATCCAGAAGAGCAGCCACGCAAGGAAGTAGACGCCTATACCCATGGTTAAGAGTTTTTGAGGTTTTTCCACCTTAAGCATGAATTTGCGTTTTATAATGTAATATGATACTATGTACGTAATGAGCGCTATTGATAAACCGTTCATCAACTTTGTCAAAGACTCCGTTTGTCTAACTTCAAAATCGTCTCCATAAACATCTCCAGAGCCATTTACAGCTCCGAACACAATTTCACAGCCTTGTGCCCCTGCTGGGGCAGTGAAAACCGATCCCATCTGTGACCAATACGAAGAGTCACCAACAGGTATAGAAACATTGTTTTCTGCTATGGGGCTAAGCCCTCCCAGACCTGAAAACCACCGAACCGCTAAATAAAATTGGTTCGATAAAACTTGTCCTCTGAAGAAGCCATGCACTTCATAAGTAGACCCTTCATGGACTGTGGCAACCTTACTTTTCCATTCAGCACTGGCGTTAGTGACATTTACTCTTATACTTCTAACACCTGTTTTGGCGTAAGTCAAGCTCCATTCTGTACCATTTTTAGACGGAACCCAGTAATTTGGTGCTGACGCTCCTGATTCTACAGATGGATCAAGCACTAGGTTGTGATAAATTGTTCCTGTTGCTAGGCCGTAACCTATGCATATAAATGCTGCTGTCACGCCTAATGCAAATTTCAAAAAGTAAATATTTTGTAGGGGTCTCACTTTCAACGCCTTTGCACTCTATATTTTTATTTATGATTTAAAGTTGTCTATTTTCACATTGTTTTGGATGACAACACATCATTTTCTCTTCCTGAAGATTTTACCCTCATTCATGTCTGTAACGCATTCGAAGCCTACTTTTAATAGCTCGCATGCCTCATCCAATGTTTTGGCTGTTTCAACGTGAAATTCGTCATCGCGCGCGATTTGCAAAAGTAATAAGAGCCTATGAACAGATAATCATAATGATACACCGTGAAGGAACTTAAAGATGTTGATTACAAGGTACTCTTTGAACTGATGAAGAATGCCAAATTGAGTGATAGGCAGTTAGCTAAGAGACTTGGGTTTTCTCAGCCGACTATTACTAGGAGAAGAACAATGTTGGAAGAGGAGTTGATTGATGGTTACACTGTGATTCCGAAATGGGAAAGGCTTGGGTACGAGATTTTTGCCATGACATTTTTCAAAATTAAAGCTGTCATTGCATCAAAGGAAAAGTATGAAGCAACGCGAAGCAAGGGATTACAATGGTTAATGCGCCAACCAAATGTTATCATGGCTGGTGCATGTCGAGGAATTGGAATGGATGCGTTCAACCTCTCATTTCACAAAAGCTACTCTGACTATGATGAGTGGATGCGAAACATCAGGCTTGAAATGGGAGAATTCCTAGACGACATTCAAAGTGCCCTCGTAAATCTTGCTGGCAAAGAACTCTTGAAGCCCCTAAACTTGAAATACCTAGCGGAAGCAAAATAAAATCTAAGGTTGCATGTCTCGCAAAATCAATATGAACATAGAATATGGAGCATGTTAACAAAAAGAGAGAAATGAGAACCCTTCAGGCACATGCAGTAAAGCTAGTCGATTTGGTAGAGTATCAAGAAGAATCGATAGTGAGCAGAACGTTGATTGATAGAAAATCAGGGACTGTTACCTTGTTTGCGTTTGATAAAGGGACAAGGATTAAGCGAACATATGGCTCCTTTTGACGCCTTGATCCATCTTCTTGATGACGAAGCAGAGGTTGTTGTCTCCGGAAAAGTATATCGTTTGAAAGAAGGCCAAATGATAATAATGCCGGCCAATCAACCACATTCTCTGAAAGCAGCGAAAAGATTCAAAATGATTTTGACAATGATAAAGACTTAGAAGTATTCCATTGACAGATAGACTAAGCGCGTATGAAGACAAAGCCAACCATGACTTTTCTGGCTAGGAACACGGCTTACGGTGGTTGCAGCGGCTCAGCCAGTCGCCGTTTGAAGGACTGCGTCTATACTTTGCCATCGGTTTTCATAACGCTTCAACCTCTCAAAAAGAAGAAGAGGATTGTGCGGGAGAAATCTCCATTCAGTTAAAAGTTGTCTATTTATAGTTTAGCACTTTGTATACATTCCTACAAAGCGGTGTGAACGCATTGCATAAAAGGGAATTTACAAGCTTTGATATAGCTGCCGTCGTTCACGAGTTGAGAAGTTTCATATTGAATTCTCGCATTAGCAACGTTTACCAGTTGGATTTTAGGACCTTTCTTTTCAAACTGCATAAGGCGGAAAGACCTGCTTTTCGACTGGTTTTAGAGGCTGGTAAGCGATTGCATTTGACTTCTTATGTTGCAGAGAAGCCTTTTGTACCACCCGCATTTTGCATGGCTCTAAGGAAATACCTGCGGAATGGCTGGCTGACTGATGTTGAGCAGTACGAGTTTGAACGAGTGGTTGTCTTTTCTTTCCGAACCAAAACGGGCATGATAAGGCTTGTTCTGGAACTCTTTGGCGACGGTAATATTATTTTGGTGAACGAGAAGAGCGAGATTTTGCATGCCCTGACCTACAAGCGCATGCGAGACCGGAATATTCTTCGTGGCGATGTTTTTCGTTTCGCTCCTCCCGGTGGTCGAAATCCAACTCAAGTTAGCGAAGAAGAATTTCGCAATGGCTTAAGGGATTTTGGTGATGTTGAAGTTGTTAGGGCACTAGCTCGTTTTCTGAGTATTGGTGGCTTATATGCTGAAGAAGTTTTGTTGAAGGCTGGCGTCGACAAGACCGAGCATTGTAACGTATTAACCAATTCTGAGGTTAATGCCATTTTTGATGGTTTGCATGGTTTGCTTTCTCAAGCGGCACGTGGTCAACTGGAGCCCTGTGTTATTATGGATGAAGATGGCGGGTTTGTTGATGTTGTACCCTTTAAGCTTAGACGTTATGAAGGCTCTAGATGTCAACCATATAGCAGTTTTAACGAGGCTTTAGACGAGTTTTATATAAGGGTTACGACCCCCGAGAAAACAGCAACTAGCATAAAAATCGAAGAGTTAAAACACGAAGCAGAGAGACTTAAGAGGATCATTGAAAGCCAAGAAAATGCATTGACCGAGGCTGAGACTAAGGCTGAACGCGCCAAGCGTATTGGAGATGCCATCTATGCACACAGCGGTGAGCTTCAGGCTTTGTTGGACAGACTTCTGGCTGAAAAAAAGGGCGGGAAAGAATGGAATAAGACTGTTTCAAAGATTTTAGCTGAGAAACGAGCTGGTTTGACACCCAGCATGTTTTTTGAATCTTTAGACGAGCGGGGTTTAGTGGTCAATGTTCGCCTAGACGATTTGCGCTTTGCCTTGGATTTGCGTGAAACGTTGTTTGAGAATGCTAACCGTTTTTATGAGCGGGGTAAACGGGCTAAGCAGAAGTTGGAGGGCACCAGGGCTGCTTTGAAAGAGACTAAAAAAAAGCTATTGGAAGCTGAGGCCAAGATTAGGCAAACTGAAGCCCTAGAGCGTGTTAAGCCCGATATAACCGCCGAAGAACTTGTTAAACGCAAGGTGAAACGTAAGGAGTGGTTTGAAAAGTTTAGGTGGTTTGTTTCTTCTGACGGATTCTTGGTTGTTGCTGGCAAAGATGCGGTTAGCAACGAAGTTCTGTTCAAGAAGCACACCGAGCCTAACGACATTGTTTTTCATGCCGATGTTGCTGGTGCACCATTTGTTGTTATTAAAACCAAAGAAAAAGAGCCCAGTGCGCAGACTTTACGCGAAGCTGCAGAGTTTGCAGCATCCTTTTCCAGAGGTTGGCGCGAAGGTTTTGGTTCAGTAGATGTTTACTGGGTTACGCCAGATCAACTAAGCAAAGCTGGACCTTCTGGCGAATATGTACCGCGTGGCGCATTCGTTATCAGCGGAAAACGTAACTGGATTCGTGGGGTTCCACTTAAGCTGGCCATTGGAGTTATTATTGGAGACGATGGCAAGGTCACGTTTGTTGGAGGGCCTGTTGAAG
>CAZADP010000063.1:0-6863 GCA_964483905.1 uncultured Candidatus Bathyarchaeia archaeon
TGTCGCCCCTCCAAATTTTTGGTACACGATACTTTTGAGCTTGAATTGGATTTGGGCTGTTCTTAACTACCATGTCAAGTATTGCGTCGTGTAGGGGAAGCAACTGTGAAAGTACTCCATATTCGCCTTTTTTGTAGAGATCCACGATATCGTTGAATTTTATTCCTTTTTCATGCACCATTTCCAAGGTGAAACCCCACCTGTGAAGAGCTGAACCAAAAGCCACAGTTTCCTTTGACGGTTCTACTTTCCATTTATCTTTAAAGTCAGATTCTCCATAAATCTCAACCAAATCATTAAAATCACGGATTATGCGAATAAACTTCTTCTGAATCTCATCCGCAGTAAGCCTCATCTCCTTCATTAAGCGGTCGACTTTGTTTATGAAAAGGACAGGTCTGACTCTTTCTTCAAGAGCTTGGCGAGTGACAGTCTCAGTCTGAACCATCACCTCTTCAACCGCATCCACGACAACAACTGCGCCGTCTATTGCACGCAAGGCCCTCGTCACCTTACCTGTGAAGTCCACATGGCCAGGCGTATCGATAAGGTTAATTACGTATGGGCGGCCAGCCATTTCGTGCAGTAACGATATGTTCGCAGTTTTTATAGTGATTCCTCGCTTTTGTTCTTCTTTCAGATAATCGAGCACCCTCGCCTTGCCCGCCATTTGGGGCGACAACAATCCAGCTTCGGCGAGCAATGAGTCTGTCATTGTTGTTTTTCCGTGGTCTATGTGGGCGATTATACCAACGTTTCGTACATCCTCTTTACTCTTCATTAGTTTTAGTATCTCATTCGTCTGTCTGAACTTTCGCATGATGGATTTTCTCCCGAAAGGCACCCGTTTTTTAATTTGTGGTTCGCTTTTCCGCTCCAACAATAAATAGTTATCTATCTCCTTTGAATCCATGCGAATCGACATGTGTTCTGAGAAGTAAGCCACGGAAAGATAATAAGTTAATTAAAAGGGAAAAATAAGATTTCTAGGATTTGATGTCTAAAGAGTGTAAAATGACCTTCGGAGCGGATGATGCGGCTTCTCAAAGAAAGATGCGCACGAGAGTCGTCTAGAGATTTCGGCCCTGATTTTTTCATTGTCCACCAAAGTGTCAACGGTACAGACACCCCTTCTGTCTATGTCTTCTGAAAACGCCAAAATGGCAAACACTTAAAAGCCGTTTTGAGGGGGATATTTGCTAATTGCTACGAAAGGTGTGTTGTAATGCGAAATCGTCCGGCAATAGTTGCTGTTGGTAGAACAAAGTTTGGGGAGCATTACGAGAAGGAGCCAGAAAAACTGATTGAGGAGGCTTGGCTTAGGGCTTCAGAGGAGGCAGACATAGAACGAAGAGATTTAGAAGCATGCTATCTTTCGGATTACTTTTTACCGATCACAAACAAGCTTGGATTGGAAGAGGGTTTCCTCTCGGAACTCACAGAGCTACATGTCCCAATGGAGGTTACGCGTTCTTTCGGCTCAGCCCTATCAAGCGCTTGCAACGCAATTCAAGCCGGAAGATTCAACGTAGTTTTAGTTGGCGGAATAGAAAAAATGACAGATCGATGGGATAAAATCCGTGACGACCTCATGCTTCTGGAGGATCCATGGAGCTATTATGCTGGGTGCACTCCAGAGGCAAATCATGAATTAATGCTTCGAGCCTACATAAAAAAACATGGCGTAGCAGGAGGGGATATTGAGAAACTAAACATAGCATTGGCACAAGTTTCAGTCAAGAACCATTTGCATGCTACGAAAAATGAATACGCGCAGCTTCAGAGAGAGATAACAGTTGAGCAGGTCTTAAACGCTAGGAAAGAAGCCCGCAAACCTCTGGGACTTTATGATTATGCACCAATCTCTGATGGCGCAGCAACCGTAATCCTTACGAGCGAGGAGGTTGCTGAAAAGTTTACTGATAAACCCGTTTATATTCTTGGGTCGTCTTCTGCAACGGATTATCTGACTTTTCCAGCAAGAGGAGATATGACGCACTTTCTTGTGAGCGAGGTTGCGATGAAGGGTGCTTTGAAAATGACCGGAATAAGCCTATGGGACATACAAATGGTTGAGCTTTACGATCAGTCTACGTTTATGGAAATGATCTCACTTGAGGATTTAGGCTTCTGCCAACATGGAAAAGCATGGATAGACATTTATGAAAGCTGTCAAGATTACAAGGGCTATTATGAAATAGGCGAAGAGAAACTTTTCGTAAACCTAAATGGGGGATTAAAAGCAGATGGAAATCCATTGGGTGCTACAGGAGGCGCCCAAGTTTTTGAAGTTTTCAAGCAATTGAGAGGAGAGGGGGGTGAACGACAAGCTAAAAGCGAGAAAGAACTAAAGTATGGTTGTGTGCTTGAGCTTGAAGGCTTCGGAACTAAAGGTTACGTTTACATTTTAGGGAGAGATTAGAAGTGAGTAGTGAACCGATAGAGAGAAGAGTATCTTATCTTGGCGACAGATTGAGGGGGAGACGCTGTCGAATCTGCGGGAAAGAATACTTCGAGATAAAGGACTACTGTGGAAAATGCGGAAGGAAGAGCTTTGGAAAAATGGTTGACATGGATCTGTTCTACGAGAAAGGCAAACTTGAAGTATGCACCTTTATCAATGAACCAACAAACAAGTTTACAAAACTAGGCAGCTACATTTACGGCATAGTTTCCTTTCACCATGGGAAAATACATATTCCTGGAAGATTGACTGATCGAATAATAGAATGCGGCGAAGAAATCGATTTTTCAGCTCTAGAGGGAAGGGAGGTTGTTCCAAGGTTTCGAAGACGTTATTCTGTGAACAAGAGTGATGTCATTCCAACAATTTCTTTGACTTTCACTTTCGCAGATGAGTATTATCCACATCACGAATACACAATCGTTAAACAGAATAAAGAGTATGACGCTCCTGGAATAGTGGGTTATGGAGTCTATACATCAAAGTTTAGAATAAAGGAGGGAAACATGGAACGTTCAGTTCCCTTTATCGACGAAGATGCAATAACTGCCGCCGTAGAAGCTGGAAAACTCGCGTTAATCCACGCTGGAATTGACGGTTCACTCGTTGGCAAGATTTATGCAGGCTCAGAGTCCAACCCTTATGCTGTTAAGCCAATAGCTTCAAAAGTTGCACAAGTTCTGAAGCTTGGCGAGGAAGACGAAGACTTACAAGGAGTTGACGCTGTAGACACAGAATTCGCTTGCAAAGCCGCCACAAGCATGTTTAAAGATGCAACGTCGCTGGTTAACTATCCAAGATCAAATATTCAATACGCCATGGTAATAGGCGCAGACAATTCCCAAGCGGCTCCAAGAGATTGCCCCGGCGGAGAACTAGACTTATTCGTCGGATTTGGCGGATGCGGTTACATTTTCGGAAAACATGACGTTATAGCGGAAATTGAAGGATGGTATTCATGCACTTCCGACACTCCTGACTTCTGGCGACGTGACGGTGAATCATACCCGATGCACGGAGGAAGATTCACTGGAGATCCAGCATACTTTAAGCACATCAGAAAAGCGGCCAAAAAATTGATGGATCGGCTTAATCTCCAATTAGGGGACGTCAACTATTTTGTTGCACATCAGCCTAACGTTACTTTTCCAGTGAAAATTGCAAGGGAGCTTGGATTCCGAGAGGAACAGTATCTGCCTTCGCTTCAAGTAACAAAATTCGGGAACACATACTCAGGCTCTTCTCCAGTCGGTTTAGCAGCGATCTTAGATATTGCCAAACCTGAAGAGCGCATTCTAATCGTTAGTTATGGTTCGGGAGCTGGGAGTGATGCTTATTCACTTATCACTACGAGCCAAATACTAGAGAAGCGGAAACGCCAAAAGCTAACAGTTGGATATCAAGCGGAAAATCCGTTCTTGAAGTACATTGATTATACAACGTACAGGCGGCTAAAACTTGGAATCTAGCAAATCCTTAATAAACCCCTAGGGACCACTTACGGACGGAGCACAAACCTTGTTTGCGTATGGAATATTCAAGGTCATATATGCGCCTCACAAAGCATTCAGGGAGATAATTCAAAATCCAAGGTACATTGGGCCTATTCTCATAATGATTCTTTTCACTGTGGCAAACGCAGGGTTTGGTTATACCCTAATATCTAAAACATACGTTGAACAGACTTTGCCAGCATCAGAACAACCCGGCACTTGGACGGAAAACAGCGCTTTGTGGACTAACTACCCGGGAGTAAACAGCACTGAAAATTATGACGACTACATAAATGGAACCTATTTTGGGAGTAAGGCTTACTATGGGAACAAAAGCATAGAATTCTCGGCAGCTGATAGTACACGGATCTCGATGCAACTGGACAATATAGGACCTATAAACTGTTTAGGTTCAGAGGGGTACAAGAATTTGTCCTTAAGAATAAAGTGGATCAGTCCAGAGGTTAAACCCGAAAATGTAACCATTTATCTATTTTCGACGGCTTCCGACTACTTCTATTCTAATTTAAAACAAGAATTTGCCAATTCAGCTAGTAACTTCTGGAATAACCTGACAATTTCTCTTAAGCCGAGTACATGGGTTTTGTACGGTTCAAACGCAAGTTGGGGTAACATAAATGGTTTGAAATTGGATTTTGTGTGGCTTAATAATTCGAATATTACTCTTCTTGTTGACGGATTGTTTTTCCGAGGCATTTTTAAATCCCAAATGTTAGATGTCTCGAGTTTCCTACTCAGTTTCGTGCCGCAGAGTTTCATGCAATTCTTTATTCAATGGGTTTTGCTCGGTGGAATGATTTACATAATGACTAAAGCCTTTCGAGCTAAGACTGTTTGGAAGGCCATGCTGATTTTGGCAGGGTTTGCTCTAATAACCATGTTTATACAAGCCTTAGTTTACGCTGCTGCTTTCTCAACTTTACCCGAACTTTATTATCCACTTGAGATAATTGGCGGCGTTAAGGGAGAGGGTGACATCGCCTCCAACAAAATATTAGAGGCGACATGGCTCGTTTCTGATATTTACAGATACGTTCAAATTGGGGTTTTTGTTTGGACCATACTTTTGTGTGCAATTGCCACCCGTTTGTCGGCTGAGTTCTCATGGACAAAAAGCTTCTTAGTTTCCGCAACTGCTTACTTTGCCACTATAACAGTCGTAGGTCTAATACTTGGATATTGAATTTAAAGCAAGATTTATAAGAAAAGCAAATATGCGATAAGCGTGTTTTCGCCGGTTGGAATATCATATGACACGTATCCTTGAAGTCCGTGAAGTTAAAAAGAGCTATCGCATGGGCAAGGTTATTGTTCCAGCCTTGCGAGGTGTAAGTTTTGATGTGGATGAGGGGGAGTTATTAACTATTTTCGGGCCTTCTGGCAGTGGAAAATCGACGTTACTGCATCTAATGGGGGGCTTGGACCGTCCAGATGAAGGAGAAATCCTAGTAGATGGCTCTAATCTGCTCAAGCTTAGTGATGATAAACTTGCTAAGATCCGTTTGGTCAAGATAGGCTTCGTTTTCCAATTTTTTAATTTGTTACCAAGACTGACAGCTTTGAGAAATATGGAGTTGCCTTTGGCTATTGCCGGTTTGCCTGAAAAAGAAACATTGGAGAGAGCTAAAGAAATGCTGAAGCTTGTTGGCCTTGAAGCTCGAATGAATCATAAACCTTCTGAATTGAGTGGTGGGGAACAGCAGCGTGTAGCCATAGCGAGGGCCTTGATAAATAATCCCCGAATTGTGTTGGCCGACGAGCCCACTGGGAACCTCGACACAAAAACGGGTTGGGAGATAGTCCAGCTGATGAAGAGGCTGAATGAAGATAAGGGGCAAACCTTTGTAGTCGTAACTCATGACCCACACATTGCAGAGGCAGCTGACCGCATAATCCACATAAAAGACGGTTTAATTGCAGGAATAAAAGAAGCGCCAGGGAGGAGCAAGCAATGAAGTCAACCAAGATTCTAGCCTCTGCATGGGATAGCATGGCTCAGCGAAAACTGCGGACGTCACTAACAACTTTAAGCGTTGTGATAGGCATTACGGCAATAATTGGCTTAGCATCCTTGGGCGAAGGGTTTAGATTAGAAATACGAGATCGGATGCAGTCAGGATTTGAACTTGACAATTTGACAGTCATACCTGGCAGTCTTTTTGCAGGGTTGGCAAGAGACAGGTTCACTGACGAAGACATCCAAAGAATCTCAAATATCCTCGGAGTTAAGCTAGCAACACAAGTTATGCAAGTTGGCAACGTAACTCTGTACAATGTAAACAAAAGTGCAAATGAACCGGTCCGCGCTTTTGTTGCCACAGCGGTCAACTTCACAGATTTTGCCAAAGTTTTTCCAGACAGGTTTGTTTTTGAGGACGGCGAACTACCTGAACGAGACAGAAACGACACAATGATTATTGGATATAGGGTAAATCACCCTACGGAAAACGAGACAACAACCTTCGCCTTTGCGAACGACACCATAGCTGTAACCTTGGAACTACCTCAGTCTGTCCCGCCTTATCATAGGCAAGAAAACTACACATTTACAGTTGCAGGAACGCTACAAAAAAGAGGGACTCCTGGAATAACGAACTTTGATTACTGGATTTTCATACCACTGCAACGGGCGAGGGAGATTTATTACACTGAAGAGTCGGATTTAATTTTCATTAAGGTTCACAACCCTGAAGAGTCAGAGAAAATTGCTAAACAGGCTGAAGAACTGTTTCCCCCATTTAAAGTCACAATTCTTGTTCCTTTGACCTTTATTAATCAAGTTGATCGTATCCTCAGCATTGTTCAGATTTTTTTGATGGCTATAGCTTCCATTTCGCTTCTTGTTGCTGGTATAGGTATAATGAATATTATGACGGTTTCAGTTA
>CAZADP010000064.1:0-6794 GCA_964483905.1 uncultured Candidatus Bathyarchaeia archaeon
TTACATGCCCAAGGTGAAACAAATCAAAAGTTCCGGAAGCCAGAACTATTTTTCCACTCTTTGTTTCTTCGTCTTTAGTGGCCATTCAAATTTCACAGCTCCTAACAGTCTTAATGCATCCAGCACGCCTTCGCAATATGCAACAGAAGCTAAACTTGTCTCAAATTTCTTTTTATCCCTATAATATTTGGCATCCTCTAAATAGGCTTTAGCAAATTCCACAACCTTCTTGATGCTAACACGCTCAAGATTTAAGCAAGCATCAGCAATCTCCATTTCACTAAAAACATGCTCCGCAGAAGCAACATACTTCGAAACAAGCTCCTCCATACTCATTCAACCATCTCCATAGTTCGTTTGGGAGCGCCAGCCAATACTATAAGGGCTTCAGCCTCCATGAAATGAAGCTTTCCAGGGAAAATCATACTGTGCGGCGGCTGTCCAAAATCATAGCTCAACACTTCTTTTAGTAAGCCAGCTTTCACTGTAGGGTCGCTGCTTCCAGCTCTCCCTATTCCAACAACAAAAGTGTCCATAGTGACTACTTCCTCTTTTCTTTTCCCTTCAATTTTCAAAAGCAATTCCAAAGCTTCGCGAACGCTCATAAAACGTTTCTCCTCTACCCTGAGGTCCAATAAGCAAAGAGTGTGAAGCCCAAGTTTTCTATTCTGAGCAATGACCTCATACGGAGTTTCGGAGGGAGTTTCATCTGGAAAGGGTATAGTAACGCTTTTTCCGAACTTGTAATTATGCAAACCCGATAGACCGATAACAGCGGAAAGTATGGAAGCTCCGTGAACCACGCGTGTTTTTATTCCAAGCTTTTCAGCCCATATTCTCAGGGCGATATGAGTAGTAGCTATAAGTGGATCACCAGGAACAAGCAGAACTGCCTTTCCTCCTTTAGCTACTTTTAAAACGACTTCTCCATTCTCTTCTTCAAGTTCCTTCCTTGAAATGACTCGAAGCTTTTTTCTCGAGATTTCCTCGAAGCGTTTTATTGAAAAGTTTGGCATTAAACTCGTGTAAAGCTCTACAAAAACATTGTCTGCAGCTTTGACCTCTTCTAGACCGCGTAGACTGATTCCCATTTCGTCATGTAAGCCAAGCCCAACAAAAACAATTTCACTTGACAGCTCTCTCAACCTCACAGCAGAATTATGATTAAAACTTAAAACTGTTAGCTTCCTAAATTCACAACCAGAAGGAAGGCAAATGTATGAATTATTCATATCAGCTGACCTAGAGCGAGTGGCCAGAGTCGTCCACGAAGAACATGTTATACATGATGGAAGAGAGCTGATTGGGCTGGAAAACTTATGACTCATGAAGTTAATGCTGCTGTTGAAGGCGCCTTAGAAGCAGGAGCAACCGAAATCATCGCAAACGATTCTCATGGCACTATGCGAGGCACAATTCCAAAAGAGCTTCATGAAGCAGCCATCCTAATTATTGGCTCAAAGCCCTTATCCATGATGCAAGGCATAGACAACACTTTTGATGCAGCCCAATGCCTGATACCCGTAAAGGCGAGAAAACTGATCAAATGATCAGCGTCAAAAACTCTGAATAAAATCGTCGATATCGTTCAACAAGTCAAAAATCTCTTTACCTAAAGCACATTTCATGTGGAATTTCAAGGAAAGAGAGCTAATGTCACGTGCTATTGAAAACATACTCTAGAAATGATCTTTGGATAAAGGTCGTAGAAAATCTTTAGCTTAGCCTCCCATCCCTTTGAATATTGCATTTCGTCGAGCAATATGAAAACCCTTTCTTCTGGCCTAGAAAAGCTCTTCATCAGAACATCTTTCTTCTAAGCTGCCAACACTTTCTCCACGCCTATTCTTTCTTCATCAAAGGAAAAGTAGAGAATATTCTTCGGGTTCACACCTTTTTGTAACAAGTGCTGCATGGCCTGAAACATAAGCGTGCTCTTTCCAACTCATCTCAACCCGATTATGACCAGTGTTTGTCTCTTATCCAAGTGGGTTAGAATATTCGAAAAGTGTTTCTTTTGAAGGGCTTAGCTAATTCTTCGCTGATCGTGCCGGTAGCCCCATGCTGATTAAATCTTTCTAATGTACTTAAATTCATCATATGAGTACATTACAATGTACAAATATTCATACCTATCATAGAAAACAATGATCACTCATTTACAAACTGAGACTACGACAAAACCACGTAAATCTCTTTTTTATTTTCAAAGTCAAATATATACAAACTGAAGGTAGAGCATTATGAAATGCATCTTATTCGCTCTTTGACATGTTTATCTGATCACTCGAACCATTCTATCACTGTTAGTGATAATATTATCACAAAAGTGAAAAGCAATAACTTCGTCTTTTTGATGCATCGATTTCCTGATATTTTTTGAGAATACTGTAAAGCATGCTGATTCAAACATGATCCATATGGTTCAGAAAGGGACAACCTAGATTCAGAGAAAAACCCCTTTTTTGCTTAGGCATCGACAAATCCAATTTTTCGAGCGCATATTCACTATCTTGAACTTAGAAAAGGGCTTCACATCGTGTCTTGATCGCCTGAACACTCATTAATATTAATGCTGAAGAACCCGAAAACTGTTGAAGTGTTTTTAGAAGCTGTTGAGAAGATGAGGTGTGACGTTTAAGGAATTATTTTGGCATGAATCATGGCAGAATAAAGAACGTGGAGCCCATAGCGAAGCCTTATATCGCCTGTTCCTCTTGCTCCTATAAAATAAAAGTGAAGCTGATGGGGATAAGAGATCTTCTCAGGCGAGAGTTCTCGTTCATAACTGGCAATTACAAAATCCTCATCATAAGTTGGATGATCATGGATCTCGCCATGGAAATGCCTGTTCCAAACTATCAGTATTACGTTCAGGCTCTCGGCGGGAAAGAGTTTCCATTGGCTCTCGGTACTATAGGTCTTGCCAACTTCCTTGCGATGGCTGCCGTCGCATTTCCAGGAGGTTATCTCGCGGACAAGTATGGAAGACGCTGGCTCATAACAACAATGACTTTCGGGTTAGCTCTTTCATACGTGTTCTTCGCGCTTGCACCCACGTGGCACTTTATCCTGATAGGAACAATTGTGCATAGCTTATGCCTAATCTATTCGCCAGCTCTTTTTGCGATGGTTCAAGATTCGCTTCCAGATGAACGTAGAGGAGTAGGCTCTTCACTGATACAGATGATACATGGAACATTCAACACTCCTGGCCCTATAGTTGGCGGTCTTCTCCTGCTACAGTTCGGACTGATTATGAGTATGAGAATAGTCTATTTGATCGTAATGTCCCTCTTTTTCATAGCAGCAATATGGCGGCTCAGATTGAAAGAAACGATCACAAACGCGGATCCCATTCGGTTCAGATATTTTATCTCTTCGTACCCGCAGGCCATCAGAGAATGCTGTATCAACGTTTGGAAGAACGTGCCGCAATCAGTCTTATGGCTGCTTCTAGTTCAGGTTATGTTTATGTTCGCAAGTGCTCAGGTCAACGTCATTAACGCAATATATGCAAGAGACCACCTTGGGATTCCTGAAGAATTGTGGTGGCTCACCTTCATTCCGCTATTAGCAACAATGATGGTGGCTTCCATCCCTATTGGAAAGGGTATTGACAAGATTGGAACCAGAAAACCGCTTTTGCTTGGACCATTAGTGCTCGCCTCAGCTTTACTTCTGTTTGTCAATGGAAACTTCCTCACCATCATGATTTCAATGTGCTTGAACGGAATAGTTTTCTTATTAATAATGTCTTCATCGATGACCCTTTCCGCACATCTCGTAGAACCACAAAACAGAGGCAAAGTAAGAGGGTTCCTCAACTTCATGGGCTACATCTTCACCGGCGTCGGTATGCTACTTGGCAACTATCTCTACAACCTAGTTCCTGAGCTGCCATTCTACTTGCCTGTCGGATTGACAGTTCCGATGACTCTCATAATCTTGTTCCGAATACACGAGCCCCGTGGTAGAAGCAATATTATGTAGGCATGCAATCTTATCCAGAATCCAGGCTATTGTATATTTCAAATCCTTGATGCGCTAATGGCATAATTCCCCAACCAAGAAGTAAATTTATTAAATCTGATTTGAAATCTGCATAATAGGGCCCGTAGCTCAGTAAGGCCAGAGCGGCGGACTAACCGTTGCGCGGTGTTAGGTTGAAGCTCTTAACCCGTAGGTCCCGGGTTCAATTCCCGGCGGGCCCGCCACCCACATAGCGACTTCATAGAATGGCAAAAGAGCAATTGGAATAAATTGAAAAGTTCATGCAAAGGTGTTATGGTGCCGATAGAATGCGAAATATTTTCTTGAGATGAAATTTGGTCTTATCAATGAACTCGTTCTGCTTCAACTCTTTTGAAGGCTTCTCTAGGATTCATTTCTGGGACATGATCCTTAACTTTGACCAACTTGATGGCGTTTTTCGGACAATGGTATGCGCAGAGCCCACATCCTATGCATCTCTCTTCTAGAAAGAGGATTCTCTCTCGCTCATTGTCATGGGGAGCATGATATACGTTTGCCTCCAAGGGGCAAATACGAACGCATGTTTTGCACTTGTTGCATAGTTCATCGTTTCTCATAGGAAGAAAGTTTGACTTTGCGATTGCTCTGGGGTTGTGCAGTTCAGTAAGACCTCTCAGGATAAGACAGGAACACGTACAACAATTACAAACGAACTGAGGTTTTATTTGAGTGTTTATGGTGGAATGAACCAAACCTGCTTTTTCCGTTTCTTCTAGTAATCCTAATGCTTCTTCAACGCGTAAGTACCGCCCGTATCCCCTCTTCACCATAAAGTCCGCGTAATAATCAAAGACTAAACATGTTTCTAGAGGATGCTCACATTTTTTCTTTGTTCTGCAAGCACAGTTTATGACCGCTATTTTTCGAGAAGTTTTGATGAACTCTGACATTTTCTCGAACGGTAAGATCATATGCCCAGCGCTTATTTCCTTGTTAACGGTTATGGTTTTTTCCACGGGCATTACTCGGGCCCAAGGATAGTTAGAAGCACCGGCTTCCAGCCCACCCCCGTTCATATAATTCTTTTCGAGAAGTTCTCCCACTTTCCGTTTTTCGTCGGAATCATGGCCCGAGGAGAAATAGAACTCAAAAATGCCTGGCACCATTGGCATAAGAGAATAATATACATTGTTGTCGCTCTTGCTTGTGAATTTGAAAAGCAAACCTCTTGAAACCAAGCGATCGACAATTGCTTGAATCTTTTCCCGAGGCTTCTCTGTTCTTTCAACAATCTGATCCATTGTTTCAGCGTCTTGGTATGGAGCTGTGAAGTGCGTCAGGAATTCGGCTTCCTCTTCGTTGAAGAGGATCCTAAGTATTTCCATCACTTCTTTGGTCCTTGGGGTCCTCATGGGCCATAAACTGATTTTTTCCCTTAGTTTCTCATAAACATCAGCTTTGGTCATGATTTTCACTTCGTAGCGGAATGTACATGGAGAAATTTATGTCTTCCTACCAATAATAGCCTTAATGTCCATTATTCGTTTATGTTGTCGTAGCGCGCGCTTGTCGTCATCTGGGGTAATTCTCCGCAGAAGAAGAGAAGAGATCGGCAGATAAATGCGCGCAAAGCAACGGAAATGCTGAAAAGGATGCGTGACTATGACTGATTAGTGGGATGTTTTTGAAACAGGGTCTAATTGATTGGCTTGTGGAGGAATCGAATCCTTCTGTTCGATACTATACATTGCGTGATCTTATTGACAAGAGTGAAGATGATCCTCAAATCGTGGCTGCAAAAAAAGCAATTCCAGAATCCAATGTTACAAAGAAAATATTGCATAAGCAAAGCCCCGAGGGCTATTGGGAGGACCGATATAGTCCTTACCATCCGAAATACAAGTCTTCTTACTGGCAGATAATGACTCTTGGTCAGCTTGGTACGGATAGAACTGACAAAAGGGTTGAAAGGGCTTGTGAATACATTTTTCAGTTTCAATTAGACGGTGGCGGCTTTTCAAGTTATACTCTTGAGCGGGCATTGAAGGAATATGCGTGGCTACGTGAAAAAGGAAAAAAATTACCTCCGCAGAACAAATGGGCATCCTCCATGGTTTTTGAACACCAATATTCGTGCCTGACTGGCAACATGGCAGCAGCCCTGATTAGAATAGGATACGCAAATGACCCTAGAATAAAAAAGGCTTTAGAGTGGCTAGTAAAGATTCAGAACAAGGATGGCGGATGGCTATGTCCCTACTGGAGAGCACACGTAAGAGATACTCATGGATGCTTTTATGGAACAATTTGTCCTCTTGAAGCTTTCAGTGAGGTCGCAAGAGAAAATTTGACAAAAGAAATGAAGAGTGCAATAGAGAGAGGAGCAGAATTTCTTCTCATGCATCGCTTGTTTAAGGCCGATCATCACGACTACAGAGTGATTAATCAGTCTTGGTTGAAGCTGAGTTTCCCATGGTTTTATGGATACAACATTCTAAGAGGATTAGATGTTCTAACCAAACTTGGCTACATAGAGGATGAACGGTTAGCAGATTCTGTTGAGATTCTCCATCAAAAACGACAAAAAGACGGAACATGGATTTTGGAAAGCGCCCCCATAGGAAGGATGCAAACCAACATAGAAGCGAAGGGGAACCCTAGCAAATGGATCACCCTCATAGCTCTGAAGGTACTAAAACGTCTCAACTCAGCGGATGTAAAAAAGGCATGATTGAGACTGTAGCTTATTCGTCAATACCATACTTTTGAATTCTATTGATTACAAGAGGATATAGGATTAATGCGCGCGCGCTTTTTTA
>CAZADP010000065.1:0-6746 GCA_964483905.1 uncultured Candidatus Bathyarchaeia archaeon
TGCTTAGGCTCTTAGAAAACATTTCCATGGGACTCGGCGCTGTTGGATATCGAACAGAATCAATGCATGGGGCAGGTTCACCTCAGGCGCAGAGAATCATGATTGAAAGAGAAGTAGACATCGATTCTAAGAAGAAACTTGCGAAAATTCTGGCTGGAATTGAAAATGAGAATTAGAATCTTGGAGCCTAAATTGGGAAAAAATCACATGCACCAGTATTTCCGCCCTGTGACGACTAAGTAACTGCTTGCAAGGCGCGGTAGTGCGTTCTATTGACGCTTGTTAAGATAATTTTCTGATTTCAAACGCCTTTTCTTCAGCAATAGGCTATGCAATTTTTCTATTTGTTTCTTATCAATGTAGCCTTTGTGCGGACGGAAGCCTCCCGCAAATCCTTTTGGAATATGTAATAATTCATGAAGCACAGTTTTCTCCTTGTCTTCTTGACTTAACTTGTCATAATGCTCGGAGATAACTTCAATCACATAGGTTGATGGTCGTCTTAAAGCCTCTTGCCATATCTTTCCCAATCCATGAATGCGGGCAATGACGCGTTTGGACTTTGAGCCCTTGCTTCGATAGCAATATACAAACTGCGGTACGACATGAAACAAATCCAATTCATCTACAATCTCGTTCACCAGCTTCTTAACATCTGAAGCTTCAGCATATTCTATTGTCAAGTTTACGTCCTTCCTAACATTTGAATAAGTTTCTATTTCCAAACCGATTAATTAAAAATTATGAACTCACTAGCTTGAGGTCTTCTTGTTTATTCACAAGATTCCGCCAGTTCCCTAACCTTATCCTTAATCTGATTATAAACATTCTCGGCATCTCTACTGGCCATAAAATATGGGTCTTCAATATCCCACACAGCTATCTTGTCTTCACATTCTTGGCATTTGCTTAAGACAGCCTCTCTATGTCTTTGTTCCATAGCCACAATAAGATCATATTCGGATAGTTGCTTACTGTCAAGACTTTCAGGAGATTTCTTTAAGTATCGTTCTGCACCTTCTTTCGCCAAATATTTTTTCACTTCTTCTGAAATCGGAATTGCAGTGAAAATTCCGGCGGAGTCTACTTCCAAATCAGGTCTTAACTTCTTCAATAGGGCTTCTGCTAATGGACTGCGATGTGCATTCCCAGAACACACAAACAACACTTTCATGCAACTTCACAGCGGCTTTTAAATCTCTACATTGCAGCTAGAAAGTTATAAAGTTGGAACCTCCAGTTACTGTATTTCATGAGCAAAACCAGAACCTTGAAACCTGAACATGATGCTTTTGGCCAGGAGATCTGGGCATACTACAAAGGCAAAGAGATCTGTGAAATAGTTGAGAGAGACGATGGTTATTTCTCAGCGCATCAAAACCCGAAAGTGTATTTTTCCGAGTTTAAGGATTGGCCCTTCATTGAACAAAAGGCAATGGAGTATGTGAAGGGTAGAGTTTTAGACGTTGGTTGCGGAGCTGGACGGCATTCATTGTATTTGCAGGAAAAGGGTTTCGATGTACTCGGGATCGACAGTTCTCCTCTTGCCGTGAAAGTTTGCGAGCTAAGAGGTTTAAAGAAAGTTAAAGTCACGTCAGTTCAAAATATCAATTTCAAGCCAAACTCCTTTGACACAATCATCATGATGGGATGCAACTTCGGTCTCCTCGGCAACCTCGAAACAGCAAGAAGACTGCTCAAAAGATTCCATAGAATTACTTCTGAAAACGCAATAATGATCGCTGAAACCCGAGACCCATACAAAACAGACAATCCTTCACACCTAGAATATCAAAAGTTGAACAGGAAAAGAGGAAGGATGAGCGGACAAATAAGGATCAGAGTGAGATTCGAAAAAACTGCCACTAAGTGGTTTGACTGGCTGATGGTATCACACGAAGAAATGCAAGAACTACTCAAAGGAACAGAATGGATAGTTAGTGAATTCATAGATTCTGAAGATTCAAGTTATGTCGCTATCATCAGAAAGACTTTTTCGTAAGTTCATCCGCTATAGACGCACAACAGGTTCTACTGTTTGCTTCAATAGGAACAATGAAACAAGCTGTGCAAACGTCACTAGCTACGTTTTAAGTTCTTTACCACACTTGTAACAGTAACTGGAATTACTCGGGTTTGTCACCCCGCAACCCGTGCAGACAACCGTTTCAGCGTACGTCGATTTGCGAATGTTTTCCCTCGCAATTTTAAACGCCTCTTGCATCTCCTTGGCAGCTAAGTCAAAAGCCTTTTCCAGCTCCTTTCCCATTTTAGAGAAGGCTTCCCTCATCTCATCCCATGGAGTAGAAACACCTGCTTCCACGCCTTTCTTTGTTCTGACACCACAGTTGGGACAGAAATAAGCATCATCAGGAACCTGCTTTCCACATTTGTCACAATACACCATCAAGCTTCACCTCCACCACACAGACAAAAAGAACGATTTAAACATTTATCTACAGTCTACAGCAGGCTCGACAGTCATGACTAACCACCCAGCAAAAGTCATAACTATACTACACCGTATAAGCCAAAGAAAACATACAAAAAACTAATATCCAGATCTTTTCGCGCGTCCGTTCCGATTTCAAGTCCTCACAACAATAGTTTCTGAGAGATAATTGAACAATCTCTGCCCCTTCGACGGATACAGAAGCCACCCCAACAAGCAGTCAAAAGGCAACAGAAAAGCTTTTCCTACACTTTCCATTGCCGCCTGAGCCATGTTAATGTGTTTTCCGTCCAACCGCGTCATCTTTAATTTCATAATCATCTTGCCAAACGACTGCCCGTAAGCTCCCTCCATAAACATCCAATACAAGAAATATATGACATTACTCAATCCAAAGTCAACAAACGGTATCCAACTGGGGATATTTGGCACCCACGAGAAACTCGGCCAAGCAATCCAAGTGAATACCCTTATCAGCGCTATAATGGCGCCAAGGATTACAACATCAATAAGCCAAGCAACAAATCTTTCACCCCAAGAAGCCAGCTTGAGCGCTGCAACAATCTCTACACGGGTTCCACATTTCGGACAATAAACTGCTCCTTCAGGGAATTCGCTTCCACAGTTCTTGCAGTAAGGCATATTTGCTTCCTCTTTCTGCTTAATCTTACATTCACATATTTAATCTTACTTTTTATACTCGTAAGACAAGGCTTAAATTTGAAATACTCATAGCCTTGTTTTGGGTTGGCTCAAAATGCCTTACTGTCATAAATGTGGAACGAAACTCGAAGATGATGCAAAGTTCTGCTATGTATGCGGAACTCCTGTCGGCGCTCCGGCTGTTGCCGCGCCTCCAAGAAGAAGGGAAAGAATGCCTTACTTCCTGCCAATTACCATCTTGGTCACTATTCTCATCGTGGCCATAGTGGCAGGAGCCATCATTTTCGCCCCTGTTCGACCAGTTGATTTCAATCAATCAGAGGAAGCTCCCTTTGAAACTGGGATTGACAGGTTAAATGTCGATCTGGGCGCAGACATTGCACGGGTTAACATCACCTTTGAAGATTTGTCTGGCAAGCTCGTAGTCCTCAACGTTTCAGCAACTGGCGCTGTTGGAATGCTTGCACCAGCCACACCAATTGAGGTCACTTTCGACCACAACGTCACTGGAGGCTTGTTAGCAGTAACTTCACGAGTCTACAGAGCTGACCGTTGGCCTTGGCTATATGGTTTGAATGTGGTCTGCGATTTACACATCGACCCATCTGTAAATCTGAGTCTAGACATTAGAACAAGCGTCGGCGAGATTATTTTAAACTCTGGAGAAAGCGTAATCTTTGATTCTTTGAATCTTGAGGCAACTACAGGCAGTGTTCGGGCCAAGTTGTCACGGAATGCGCTTCTAAACGGCGATGTCTCCGTCAGAAGCACAACCGGCGCAGTTGAGTTCTCATGGGACAACGCGAAGGCCACAAAAAATGTTTCAGTTAACGTAAAAACAACAACGGGAGGAGTCAAAGTGAACGTGACCCAGAAAGATGAGATTCCAGCGAATGTAACATTGAATGCTGAAACTACGACTGGAGGCATTGACTTCTCAACAACGATCCATGACGAAGTAGGCGCACAGATCAAGTCCACCACATCATTCGGCGGGATAAACGTGAACAAGACCGGGTTTTCAGGAACCAAATCAGAACTGCAGTCAAACAATTACCCAGCCAAAAGCAACTTCATTGCAAGCCTTAGGGCAACCACTGGCGGAATCAACATAAACGCAAATTACATCCCTTCATCAAGTCTCTGACGCTTTTATGCGCAAATCAAATAACGTGTTTACGCACGCGTAATTCTTAAATTTAAAGCTCACTCAATGACGAACTGGCAAACTAACATGTTAGAAAAGCACGTGGCTCTTCTGTCAGTCACCACCTTGTTGACCGTTTTGATTGGAGCAAACATCAACTTCACGGTCATTCTTTGTTGGAGTAACGGAGGTTTTAGTGACTACCCATCCAACCCAAAATACGGGACGCATGATTGGATTGCAGAGCACGCTTTAGACTGGTTGCCCTTGAAAGAAAAACAGTTTATTCTCGACAATGTTGCCAACTATCTATATGGAACTGAACTGCCTGACAATGGGACGATTCCAAGCGGCATAGGAGACAGAGCAAAACATCACGTTTACTACTTTGTTAACGGCTCTCTACAAGACGATGCCTCAGCATTAAGAGCACAAGAAGAATACAACCAAGCAGTTGACCTCGTAAAGAGTGGCGACTTGGCTAACGCAGCAAAAAAGCTCGGCGCAATGACGCACTACATCTGCGATATGGCGGTTTTTGGCCACGTGATGAGTCCAGAAACAGCTTGGGGGCAAGAAATACACCACAGCGATTATGAAGACTTTGTCAGTACAAGAACAAACAATTATACAGATGAATTCAACACCTTCCTCGCCTTCGACAACACTTTAGAGGGCACCTCAGCATACAAGGCTACTTTAGCAGTTGCTTGCGACACAACCTTTGACATGGACGAAGACCTAACATGTCTGTGGATGGACCAAAACTACAACTGGAGCGACCCAACGTTCAAAAACCGCTGTGGAGATTCCCTGAACCTATCAGCAAACTTGATCGCAGACGTCTTACACACGTTTTACCAAGACATTTTGGAGCACCACATTGATGTGCCATTTTACTATCAAGAAAAAGACTATTATTGCGGTCCCGCCTGCCTCGAGATGGTCTTCGACTACTACGGTGAGAACATCAGCCAATCAGAGATAGCTGACGTGTCAAGAACCATCGGCAAACCCGTGTCCTCGACTTTCTCAGATGAGTTACGGAGAGCGACACACTTCAGCAATATCAGCACTTCGAGGGGTGATGAACTGCCTGAAAACATCACTGGCTATACAATCCGCACGCTAGGCTATGCAGCTTTTGAAGCCCACGGAATGGATTTGGCGCAACTCAAAGATTTCATAGACGAGGATAGACCTCTTATTCTACTCATGTGGTATAGTGGCCTCCATGTTTATGGTCACTACCGCATTGCAACAGGCTACAATGACACTCATATCTTTCTACATGATCCATGGAACAAACCATTATGGAGCGGAAAGCACGGCGGTCCAAACATAGCTTTCAACAACACAGAATTCCTAGACCTATGGGCTTATTACGATAATTGGACTCTTTACGTTTCACCATGGAACATAAACCTTTCAGCTCCAACATACACTAAGCCTAGCGCACCTTTCCAAATAAACGTCACAATCACTTATCCGCAACCTCTTCCAAACGCGCTTTCTACTTATCCAGCCTCTTCGTGCAACGCAACAATATCATTGCCTGCGAATCTAAGCTTAGCCCAAAGTGAGGTTCCAAAGAAAACAGTAGAATCTGGCTTTCTTGAGGTTGGAGCTAATTCTACAATAAGCTGGGTGCTTGTCGCAAACTCTTCTGTAAGAGACACAATAACAGTGGAGGTTGAAGGAATGATTTCTGGATCAGTTGGGTCTCACGTGAACTATAGCGCTTATGAATACAATGATAGAATAGGCGCAGCAGCTAACTTTACAATAGAATTAAATGATGACAGCAATCCTCCTTTAATAGGCACGCCATCTCAGATGCCGAAAGGCAATGTGCAACCAAACCAAGAGGTAAAAGTCTCAGTTAATGTAACTGACACGGAAAGTGGGGTGCAGGGTGTCATGTTATCCCATAATATAAACAATGGAACAATGTGGGAATTCCGATTCATGAACTTTAACGAGTCAACAGGCCTCTACGAAGCTGCAATACCAGGACAAGAAGCAGGAACATATGTGAGATTCAAGATCGTCGCATTCGACTATGCTGGAAACATCGCAACTATAGATGGAACAGAAACCTACTGCACTTACCAAGTAATACCAGAATTCTCATCGCATATCATTGTGCCACTATTTTTAGTTTTCACCATAATCACGATCTACAGAAAAAGAATCCTAAGAAAAACGAAACATTAACACCCAAACATCAACACTCAAATTAACGTCATACAATTGGCAAAAAACACCGCGCGCTCGCTAAAAATGCACTTGCAGAGCACAAAGGGGAGCTGAAGGAAAGGTTCAAAGTAAAGGACATAGGTGTCTTCGGCGCGCTATGGAATGGTTTTAACCGAATAACTTAAAGCATTACTAACCGTATTTTTCATATGTTGGTGTTTGAATGACTGTGGAAAAAGAGTTTGGGGCAAACCCAAAATTGAAGAGACTTTTTCAAACTTATCT
>CAZADP010000066.1:0-6696 GCA_964483905.1 uncultured Candidatus Bathyarchaeia archaeon
AAGAAAAACCTGAATAAACTAACAACATTTTCCCGCATTTTTCCATTTTATTTAAGTAAAACAACTACTTTTGGAGATGTCTCCCGGACAACCTCCATTTTTTCTTTGGCACCGATTTCGTAAGGACTAGAAGCTTGAATATGTATGCAAGGAACGTATGACATCGGATTTGGAATAGTAGCCCAAGAGAGACCTTTCCCAAAGTGTAACTTATACCTAAAACCCCTTCTTTATTGTCGCACAGATAAGATAAACTCAATCATTGCCTCCCATTGAGATAGTCCTTCCTCTTAAGGCAGTAGTCTATTTGGTGATATGGGTGTCTAAATTATTCTGGCACGCGCGCAGTTCCTGACGGAGCGGGCGCCCTTTTTTCATCAATGCTTGAACTCGATAGTAGCCATAGACTAACCGACAGGGTTTTATTTCTGGTCATCGCAGGATAGAATTAGATCGATCGATCGACACTTCGGACAACCCGACCCATAAGACCTCCAACAAAAGTTGTTGAATACGTGGAAATTGAATTAGATGCAAAGATGAGCGAATAGGCCCAAAGAATTGCAAAACGAGCTGAAGAGTAATCCGAGAAGTTTGAAAAAGTCAGATTGTAGAAGATGTCTTCTTTAGACAAACGACTCAAGTCTGAAAAAGGAACAGGAGTCAGTGACTATATCGATAGATCCTTCTCGAAACAAGAAACATAGAAGTAAAAAGAATTTCTCCCATAGACCTCGGGGATATAATTCACTAGCGCGCTATGTGACATGGATGCTGTAAAACTGTTCAAAAAAACGGAAGTGAAGAACCATTTTGTTTGTGGAAAAACCACGCTTCTTAAGTAATAGAACTCACATTTCTAAACAGTCATTAAATTGGAAATGCTGGAGGTGCATTAAGCTCGGAAAAGTCTTGGTAACCTCTGCTTGGCCCTACATAAACGTTACCCCCCACATTGGAAACCTAGTTGGCTCAGTTTTGTCCGCAGACGTCGTTGCCAGATACTATAGGTTAAAGGGCGAAGATGTCGTACTGGTGAGCGGCTCGGACGAGCATGGTACTCCCATAGAAGTCGAAGCCATACGTTTAGGCATATCACCTAAGGAATTAACCGACAGAAACCATGCAAAAGTTGTTGAACTGTTTAAGAAGTGGGGCATATCCTTTGATAACTACACAAGGACTGAAAGTCGTGTACATAAGGAATTCGTACAAAACCACTTGACGAAAATCTACAAAAACGGTTACATCTTTGTCCAAGAAACACCTATGCTTTACTGCGAAAATTGTGACCGATTCTTACCAGATCGATTTGTTGAAGGCAAATGCCCCCGCTGCGGCCATGAACGTGCACGTGGAGACCAATGTGATGCATGCGGCAAGCTGTTAGAACCCACAATCTTGATCGAGCCTTACTGTGTAATTTGCAAAAGCAAACCAACCACAAAGATAACCAAACACTGGTACATTGATCTCTCAAAGTTTTCTCAACGACTCAGCGAATACATCGAGAACAACAAGCAACTGTCAAGTAACGCTAGAAACTTCAGTTTGAACATAATAGAAGAAGGCTTGAAACCTAGGGCAGTAACAAGAGACGTTAGATGGGGAATACCTGCACCCTTTCCAGGAACAGAAGACAAGACAATCTATGTTTGGGTTGAAGCGGTCTTGGGCTATGTTTCAGCGACCATCGAATATTTCAGAAATATTAAGGAATCAGAAAGATGGAAGGAATTCTGGTTTAACAAAGATGCCAAGACCCTGTATTTCGTTGGGAAAGATAACATTCCATTCCACACAATAATCCTTCCAGCATTACTCCTAGCTTCTGAAGAAGACTACAACTTGCCATGGAACGTCTCTGCAACGGAATTTCTCCAGTTTAAAGGTGAGAAGGCTTCCAAGAGTCAGAGAATCGGCGTATGGATAGACGAGGCATTAGAACTCTTCCCAGCGGATTACTGGCGATATTTCCTAATGGCAACAAGACCCGAAACAAAGGATACAAACTTTTCATGGGAGCTTTTCATCGAAAAAGTCAACGCCGACCTAAACGACACTTTTGGCAATTTTGTTCACAGAACGTTGACATTCATAAATACGCAGTTTGGCAGTGAAATTCCAGAAGCAGAAGCTTTGGACGAGGATGATAAAAAGATTCTGAAAGCTCTCGAGGAGAAGGTGGAGACAACTGCCAAGGAAATTGAAGATTGTAAACTGCAGTCAGCTGCAAATAATGTGATAGGCATAAGCCGTATAGGAAATCAGTACCTGAATGAGAAGGAACCATGGAAACTTATCAAGAAGGATAGGGGTAAAGCGGCAAAGACAATCTATGTCGCTTCACAAGTTGTTAAAGCCCTGGCAATAGTTTCAGCTCCATTCATTCCATTTGCGGCAGAAGAACTCTGGAAAACTCTTAACTTGCCGGGCACAGTTCGAGAACAAAATTGGGATGAAGCCTTAAAACGGTTGGCCGCTGGTCATAAGATAGCCAAAGCTAAGCCACTGTTCCGAAAAATAGAGGCTGATGAGCAGAAATTGGATGAAACTCTTGAAAAAGTTAGGGAAAAATTGGGAAAGCCTGACTAGATTCCACTATGGCCGTGTAAATTTGCAACTTAGAATCGATCTTCATGTACACACTCGCTACTCCTACGATTCTTTGATTAAACCGAAAGAATTAGTTTTTTATTCCAAAAAGCGTGGACTAGACGGAGTCGCCATAACAGACCATGACACAATCGAAGGCGTATTAAAAATAGCCAAAGAAACAGACATTGCAATTATTCCCGGGATAGAAGTTACAAGTTCAGAAGGGCACATACTCGGACTTAATGTCCATGAAAATATTCCAAAAAAGCTGAGTTCAGGTGAAACTGTGGATAAGATTCATGCGGCCGGCGGCATTGCAGTAGCTTGCCACCCTGCGGCATTCTTAAAAATAAGCTTGGGGAAATATACAAATTCGAAGTTTGACGCAGTTGAGGTGATAAACTCTTCAGCTTTTCCCTTTGAATACTCTGTAAAGCATAGCCAAGAAATTGCTTCCCGTCTTGGAACTGCCAGAATTGCCGGCAGTGACGCCCATTATGCTCCAGAGATAGGTTATGCCTACACCATGGTGGAGTCGGAATTAGAAGTTGACAGTGTAATCAAGGCAATAAGTAGAGGGCTATGCCAGCCCTTTGGAAGAGCAATACCGTTAACAACGAGACTTAAAAGAGAACTCTTAATCCTTAAAAGGAAATGTCAGTTTTAGAAAAAGGAAGAACAAAGGTCAAGGAAAGTTTTCCAGTTGGTAGAGATTTAGCTTTATGTCTAAGGGTTTTTCCGGCTCCGCATATGGTTCAAGGTTGAAAAGTTGTGGTGCAATCGTTCCGAATCCGCTTAATAGGTGCGGCGAATTCACTCCTGTCATGACTAGAGTCACCTTTAATCTACCTTCCTGTTCCGGACTCACTCTTGCCCCCCAAATAACTAGGGCATTATTATCCATCATTTCTGTTACTATTTCGCCTACTCGATTGGCTTCTTCTATGGTCATTTGGTTGTCGCCCGTGACATGTATTAATGCACCAGTTGCACCAGCATAATCCACATCCAAAAGTGGACTTCTCAGCGCATTCCGCACAGCTTCTTCCGCTCGATTTGGCGCATCAGATTCACCTACACCAACGACTGCTACTCCGCCTCGTCTAACAATAGTTCTGAAGTCTGCAAAGTCAAGATTTATCAAGCTTGGAGCCGAAATTGTTTCGACAATGCCCTTGATCATGTTCGCTAAAACTTGATCGGCGACTCTGAAAGCCTCGTTTATAGGTAGTTGCGGCACAAGTTGCATGAGTTTGTTGTTATCTATAACTACAACAGTGTCACATTGCCTCCGCATTTCAGTCAAAGCACTAGCAGCGTATTCGATTCGACCTTTTTCAATGCGGAAAGGTGTGGTCACAACACCAACAGTTATTGCTCCCTTCCGCCTCGCAATTTCCGCGATAACTGGAGCCGCTCCGGTTCCCGTGCCTCCGCCCAAACCAGCGGTTATAAACGCTATGTCAACATCCGAAAGCAAGTCTTCAATTCGCTTCTTCGACTCTTCGATTGCAGATCTCCCAAGCTTCGGGTTGCCACCTACTCCAAGCCCTCTAGTGAGTTTTTCCCCTATCAGTATTTTCTGATGTGCCTTCGAATTGCTTAAGTGAAGAGCATCTGTGTTTATCGCTATGCATTCTGCTCCTGTTATGCCCATCTCTGTCAATCTGGTCATGGTGTTGTTGCCTGCTCCTCCCACACCGATCACTAGTATGCAGCAATGACCAGGTGGTCGAATTCCTTCACTAACGGTGTCGTGCCACGTGTACTTTAGTGCGTGCTCTGTAGGGTGCAATTTAGCCAACCCTGTTCCTCCGCCAAACCTCATCATTTATCAAATCACGGATAGCAACACGAATCGCTTCAGCCCTATTCGGATAAAACCTTTCAGTCACAAGCTGGTCTAGCGCCTTAAGATAAGTTTCAGGCAGATAGAGCGTGATCAACTTCATTAATCTCTCCCTCCATGCAAGCTTCAAGATTCTGCGGAAGAGTTATACTTCTATATAACATGCTTAAAATATGATTAAAATATGTTGGTTTCTTCCCTTATAAAGTATGCCTTAGAACCCTTCCAGTTTTCTGTAAATTCTGGTTGCCGCTGACCCCTACGTTTTTATTCCCTATTAAAGCATTTAATGTATCGCGATGGCGAACTATGCGAGTTCTCGTTAAGAGTTTTGGCTGCTCCACAAATTTAGCAGACGGAGAGGTTTTGGCTGGATGCCTAGCGGAAGCTGAACACGAACTGGTGGGTTCTCTTTCATCAGCAGACATAGTTATTTACAATACTTGCGCTGTTAAAGGGCCAACAGAAAACCGCATGATCGAAACCTTGAAACGAATTCCGGCAAACAAAAAAATGATTGTCGTAGGATGCTTACCTCTTATTAATTTTGAAAGGTTATCTAAAGAAGTGATGCGTTTTGACGGGGTTGTGGGGCCAGCAGCAGGCGATAGGATTGTTGACGTTGTGAAACGTGTTTTAGAAGGCGAAAAAGTCGTTGCCCTTACAGGAGCAGTTGATGCTAAACCTAGCCTAACTCTTCCTCGGCAGAAGTTGAATCCAGCGATAAGCATTATTCCCATAAACTACGGCTGTTTAGGCTTTTGTGCTTACTGTTGCGTGATTTTTGCCAGGGGATATCTAAGAAGCTACACTATTGAAGAGATCGTCAAGCGAACGAAAAAAGACTTAGCCGTGGGAATCCGAGAGTTTTGGATCACTTCGCAAGACACAGCTTGTTACGGCAGAGACAAGGACACGAACCTTGCAAAACTCCTCAATACGCTATGCGACATTGAAGGAGATTTCAGAATTCGCGTGGGCATGATGACCCCGAACATGGCGACAGATATTTTGGAAGACCTCATTCAGGCCTTCAAGAACGGAAAAATCTTCAAGTTCATTCATTTGCCCGTGCAAAGCGGCGATGACGAGATTCTGAGGCATATGCGAAGATTTTATTCCGTGGATAATTTCAAGACAATAGTTGAAGCGTTTAGAACAAATTTTCCAGAGATAACCATAGCCACCGACGTAATTTGCGGTTTTCCAAGCGAAAGCGAAGAAGACTTTAAGAAAACTCTGCAGCTGATTGAGGAGGTTAGACCTGATATAGTTAATGTCTCAAAGTTTTTTCCAAGACCCCGAACAGTAGCTGCTGAAATGCAAAAAGATTTCATTTCTTTCCCAGAAATCAAACGCAGAAGTAGCCTAGCTGCTGAGTTGGCCAGAAAAATTGCTCTTCAAAGGAATCAGCGTTGGATTGGTTGGACTGGTGAAACCTTTATTGATGAAGTCGGCAAGATTTCCGGTTCTTGGGTTGGGCGTAATTTTGCCTACAAGCCTATTGCGATAAAAAGTACTGGTAATTTGCTCGAAAGAACTGTGTGTGTGAACGTAGTGAGGGCTTTTCCAACTCATCTGGAAGGCGAAGTTGTTGAATAAATTATTTATTTAGATTCGGTTATTATTGTGTTTAGGAGATGGAATGTTTGAGCGAAGAGAATGTTGTTGAAGTTGGACGTATCACACATTTCTTCTCAAAAATCAGCGTCGCAGTTATTGAGCTCACGGCACCTCTGTCCGTTGGTGACACCATAGTTGTTAAGGGACCGACCACAGATTTTGAGCAAGCCGTCGAATCTATGCAAATTGAGCACGAGGATGTTCAAAGGGCTGAGGTTGGGCAAAGCATAGGCCTAAAAGTTGCTCAACGCGTAAGAGAAAAAGACATTGTATACAAGAAATTATAGTGCAATTTCTCCTTTTTTCGTTCTTTTGTTCACTGGTTCTTGTGCCTTCGCGGGTTCAACGCAAGAGCGTTGAGATGCCGTGCACGGTGTTTCGAGTACTTTTTACTTTGATCTTCACGTCGGCAGTTAGGGTACGTTCTATCTTTCATGTCTTGTGTAGAATGGAAGGCTATTACAACAGAGATATATCCTAGATGTTGAAAACAGTCTTTCAAATTTCTCCAGAGAAAATTGTAATGTTATTGGAATCTATCCCGAGATGGAGACTTTTCCATTTCCAGATGTTACTTCAACAAACTTATCGGATCAATCCTTTTTATCAAATCAACCCTGTCTAGT
>CAZADP010000067.1:0-6666 GCA_964483905.1 uncultured Candidatus Bathyarchaeia archaeon
CTAATGTTACTTATCGTGATATGGAAGACATGGGAAAATGAAGTCTACAGTTCTTCAGACGTTCTCTCAGCTCTAAACACTTTTCTTTTCACGACCGATCTATGGCTGGGATTGCAACCGATCTATTACACTGTCTTGGGGTTCGTTTTGCTCATTGGAGGCGTGGCAATTCTAGTGGGTAGAAGGGAAAGAGTTGCCGTAGTCGAGGAGGTGTCAGCGTTGCTGGAGTGCCCCTTCTGCAAGAACCAATGGAGAGAATCCCTTTCCAAAACACATCTAGAGTCCATGGGCTACCCAAAGGTACGAACGCTCTCCCGACGAAAATGCTCCAACTGCGCCAAATTCATGCGCCCAAAAATTGTAAGCACAGAAAAGTAAGCCTTTTTCGAGCATTTAAGGCGACAAGGCTTAAATCGCTTCTACAGTTCACTTATTTTTGCTTCTCCGGAGAGAAAGCGCCTTGAGCTCGGAGCCAGACTTTGAAGTTCCCACTTGGAATCAAATCTACGAGTTACTTCTGAACCTCGCCGACAGGGTTCGAAAAGCCGACTTCAAACCCGACGTGATCGTAGGTGTCTCACGCGGTGGGTGGCCTCCAGCGCGCGTCATATCTGATTTCCTTGGAAACCCTAACATCGCTAACGTCAAGGCTGAATTCTATCTTGGAGTTGCCCAAACCAAGGGTGAGCCCGTGATAACGCAGCCAGTTTCCACATCTGTGAAAGGGAAAAAAGTTCTCGTTGTGGACGAGGTTGCCGACACGGGTAAGAGCCTCCGCCTAGTGCAGTCGCACCTAAAGGAGGAGGGTGCAACCGAAGTAAAAACCCTAACAGTGTATTACAAGCCCTGGAGCATCATGGTTCCAGACTGGTACGGAAAGGAAACAAGCCGCTGGATCGTTTTTCCCTGGGAAATAAAAGAAACCATCAGACAAGTCCTTAAACAATACAAGAGTCAAGAAAAGTCCATGGAAGAAGCCGTGAAGAAACTTTTGCAGTCTGGACTAAAACGAAAACACGTGGAGCGTTTCGTCCGAGAAGTATCCGAGGGGCAGACTTGATCAAAAAACTTGAAGATTTTGATATGTACGCCACAATAGTTGGCTTCACAAACGTAAAGATCGGAGATGTCAACAGCCTTTTTAGCATGGTGCGGAGCAAGGTGGGAGACGCTAACGTTCAGTTTTTTGACGCCAACCTCATAGCAGGCTGGGAACACCTGTACTTTGCCGCCCTCAACGCTCTCAACGCCTTCAAAAACAAAACAAACATCTCGAAAAGCGTGGCTATAGAAACGCTTCTCTACGCTTCGGCTCAACGACAAATCGAGAAAGCCGTGGAGCTGGTGGGAATCAAACCGGAGTCGCCGCAGGTCGCGGTTCTCATTGTAGCTGAAACGGAGCAGAGGGTGGCTTCAACCTTAAAAGTCGTTTCCGAGCTGGTGATGGGTGAGCGCGACGACAGCGCCCTTGAGTTGACTAACTGGAAAGTCGAAAGCATCGAGAGATTGTTTGGTATTTCGAATCTTGAATTGGAGGCTAAGATAGAGAAGGAAGGCTTTGAAAAGGAGGCGCTGATCGACTTGGTGATTGAACACATGGCTCTCTTGGCAACCCAACGTTAGTACCTGATCTAAAGATTTAAGAAAGAAACTTCCAGTAGTGCATGTGGATGCATTTCATGGGTAAATGTGAATTTTGTGGACAAAAGGTTGTTTTGCCCTTTCAGTGTTCGTTTTGTAAAGCGTATTTCTGTTATGAACATTTACATCCAAAAAATCACATGTGTGCGTACGCAACCAGAAATCACATGGTTAATGAAGCAACTTTCTCGGAGATTCTGTTAGACTCTTTTCTTTTCGTAGCAATGATGGTCGCTTATGCATTCGTTATAGCTTTGGCTGTTTTAGCTGTTGATGCTGTTGTGCTATTGTTGCTTAACTTATGGAGTGTAGACACATGGCTTACTCTTCTATTGTTAGAAGGCGTCGTCATGGGACTTCTTGGTGGAGTTGCTGGATTACTTCATCATGGAGCCCCAGTTCCATGGGCTACACCGATGGGTACACGTCTATACAGAATAGAATGGGCGGTTCGGAAGCCTTTGTTTTGGGCTTCAGTAGGGATAGCTGGCTTAATGTTGATTGTTTTTGCGTATTTTATTTGGATAACCAGTTAGTGATGGATTAAAAAAGAGTAAGGTAGTCATCAGTGTCACGTTACCTTATGTTTCTAGTTGCATTAGGGATTTAAGCTACACCAAAGATCAGTGAAGCGCTAAGAAAGCTGACTCACTGACTCAGAAGTTCTTCCAAACTTATGGACCCCTCGCGCAGAATTTTCGGCTTTTCTTGAGTTAGATCAACCACGGTCGACGGCGCTCCGAGAAGTGCAGGTCCTCCATCCAGAAAAATGTCCACTTTTTTCCGTAGCTTTTCGGCAGCCTCTTGAGCGGTACACGGTGGCTTCTCTCCTGTTTTGTTGGCGCTGGTACCCACGAGCAGTCCGTTGGACAGGCTGATGAGCCTTAACGCTACGTTGTGTTGGGGAATCCTTACCCC
Organism: uncultured Candidatus Bathyarchaeia archaeon; assembly: GCA_964483905.1. Taxonomy (GTDB): domain Archaea; phylum Thermoproteota; class Bathyarchaeia; order Bathyarchaeales; family Bathycorpusculaceae; genus CAZADP01. The sequence goes on from CAZADP010000067.1 coordinate 2,560, forward strand.
GACAGAATCGAGGTTGCACGTAACAACGTCTGGAAGAATGGGTTTCTTCGGAACGACGAGTGTGAGGGGTCCAGGCCAAAACTTCGCCGCAACCCTTCTAGCTGTTTCAGATAGAAAAGCTATCTTCTTAACACTTTCAACGTCGGACGCCAGTATGGGCAAAGGCTTGTCCCTTTCACCCTTCACCTTAAAAACCCGCGTAACCGCCTCCATGTTAAAGGGGTCGCAGCCCAACCCGTACACCGTGTCGGTTGGATAGACAACGAGCCCTCCCTTTTTCACCGTCTGCGAAGCCAATACGATGTTATCCTTTGTCGCCCTTAAAATCCGCAAGTCTTTCCCTCATAAGAAATCTTATTTGTTGGGCTTCAAACAAATAGAGCTGCCAAACTAATAAAAATGTAGGCTAGGATGAATAATGAGGCAATACGCTTTAGAATGTGTAAAGTGCGGATATCAATTCAAGGAAAGTAAAGCTTTCAGCTTTATATGCCCAAATAAATGTGTTTCTCTGGTTAGGAGCGTATATCCAAACAGAAGAATAGCATTCAGAGACTTTCCAGGGATTTGGCGATACTACAACTGGCTCCCGGTCGAAAAAATAACCAACTATGAGGGAAAAAGTGTAACCTATAAGAGTAGCGAATTAGCTAAAGAATTGGGGTTAAAGAATCTTTACATTTCCTTCAACGGATTTTGGCCCGAGATGTCAGCCCTAATTAGAACATACACTTTCAAGGAATTTGAAGTCGTGGTCACTCTTCAATACGCGAAAGAAAACAATGTTAAAAGTCTCATCGTGGCTTCTGCAGGGAGCGTCGCAAATGCATTTGGCTATATGGCATCAATGGAAAGATTTAAGGTGTTTTTAGTGGTGCCGGAAAAAATTCTTCAAAACCTGATGGTTCCTTACATGGATGAAGAGTGTGTAAAAGTTATTGGTGTGGAGGGGGATTATTCCGACGCGAAGTCTTTAGTGAATAAATTCTATTTGTCGGCGGATACAACCTTTGACGGTGGAGGGAAAAGTATAACGAGAAGGGATGCTCTAGGCACCGTGTTATTGGAGGCTATTGAAAAGGTAAGAAAGATTCCTAAGCATTATTTTCAGGCTGCGTCCAGCGGAAACGGCGTGATAGGTATCTTCGAGATGGCGACAAGATTGTTGAATGATGGCAGGTTCGGAAATGCCGTTCCCAGGCTACATCTTTCACAAAATGAACCCTTTATTCCCATGGTGAAGGCATGGAAGAATAGAAGAAGGGAGATTAAGGAAAGAGATTTTGGAGTAGAAAAACCTTTAGACGTACTTTACGCCAAGGTTCTCTCCAGCGGGGACCCCATCTATGGCATTAGGGGCGGTATCTTTGACGCACTGCAAAATACGAATGGAGAGACCTATGGCATAACCAACGAAGAAGCTGCTGAGGCATCCAAGTTTTTTGAAGCTGTAGAAGGCATCGATATTCATCCAGCTGCAGCTGTGGCTGTAGCATCACTTATGAAGGCGGTGGAATGGGGGAAAGTGAATCCTCAGGACGATATATTGCTTAACATATCGGGCGGAGGCATTAAAAGGGTTGAGGAAGAGATGGGACTTCAAAGGATGAAGTTAAGCGGCAAAGTAAAAAAGGATGTTTCTAAAGGAGAATTGAGGAGACTCTTAGATGAGCTCTAAAACTCCTGAAAATATTATAGTTGAAACACTAAAAGAATCAGGTGTAAACTTCTTCACGATGTTACCGTGTGAAAAAGTAAAGCGACTTTACAATTTGATTTCCAGACATTTTAGACATATTTCGCTATCCCGGGAGGAAGAAGGAGTCGGAATCTGCGCTGGAGCATATCTTGCTGGTGCAAAGCCAGCGATGTTAATTCAAAGCTCCGGAATGGGAAACATGATTAACGCCTTATGCTCCTTAACTAAAACCTACCAACTGCCCCTCTTGATTCTAGCTAGTTGGAGAGGGATTTACAAAGAGGAGATACCTGCCCAGATCCCATTAGGAAGGAGTCTCCCAAAAATTCTTGAAGCCATAGATATTAGCTTCAGCATAGTTGAAGACCCAAAAGATGTTCCAAGCATAAGGAAGGCTGCGACCAAAGCATATGAAGATGACATTCTCTATACGGTTTTACTCAGCCCAAGAATCTGGGACGAAGAAGCGAACATAACACATAGCAAAAATAATGCGCCAGAAAAAAGAAAAAATTTTTACACTGCGAAACGTCAGAAATTAAAGCCTCTTAAACCCATTTTAACACGATTAGAAATACTTAAAGTTGCGGCTCCTTATCTTGAAGGAAAGATCGTAGTTTGTAACTTGGGAATCCCCTGCAAAGAACTTTACTCGGTAAAACATCAAAAATCGAATTTCTACATGCTTGGAAGCATGGGTTTAGCTTCGCCCGTAGGATTGGGGATTTCCCTATTCACCAAGAAAGATGTTGTGGTAATAGATGGAGACGGAAGCTTGCTAATGAACACAGGAGCCGTATCAACCATAGCAATGGCAGAACCGAGAAATCTGAGCATTCTCGCCATAGATAACGGCGTCCACGGCTCCACGGGAAATCAACCCACAGCCACAAGCTATTGCGTCGATTTAGATACAGTCGCTGAGGGACTCGGTTTTGAAAAAATATACAAAGCAGCAAGTAAAGAAGAGATTTCATCCGTCTTAGAAGGCTTAGGCGAAGGCCCAAATTTTGTTCACCTGGTGGCTAAACCAGGAAATGCAAAGGTGCCGAACATCCCTCTAACTCCTGTAGAAATAAGGCAAAATGTGATGGAGGCTTTAAAAAACAATGAAAGAATGTAGAATTGGTCATCTTACGACAGCCTACCATACGTGCTTCATTTTTATGGGCACTGGTTGGATTGAAAAGAGGACAGACTTAAAGGCGGAATGGAAGTTATTTCCAACGGGACCTGAAATGATTAAAGCATTCTCTAGGAATGAGCTAGATATAGGCTACATAGGGCTACCCCCAGCAATAATAGGCATCCATAAAAGTCTCCAAATTAAATGCGTTGCTGGAGGACATATGGAGGGCACCGTGTTAATCGCAAAGGAAGACTTTCGCCCACTAGAAGAGTTCAGAAGCGTAAAGGAAACGTTAAATCAATTTATAGGCAAAACCATAGGAACCCCTACCAGAGGGTCAATTCATGATGTCATAATTCGGAAATTAATAAACGAGGCTGGATTGGGAGACAAAGTGACTGTTAAAAACTTTGAGTGGGCTGACTTTATTCTTGACGCTATGAAAGACGGTACGGTTGAAGGGGGTTGCGGAACACCTCCCTTAGCTGTCTTAGCCTCACGAATGCTAAATGCAAAAATCATACTACCAGCACACGTGATGTGGCCATACAATCCAAGCTATGGAATCGTGGCAACAACGGATATGATAGAAAGTTTTGCAGATGCCTTGGAAGAATTCCTGAGGCTCCATGAAGAAGCATGTAACCTCATAAGAACAGAGCCCGACGAAGCAGCTGAAATAACTGCAAAGGTGATAGGGTTGGTAGATAAAGATTTTATCTTGGAAGCTTATAGAGTTTCCCCGAAATACTGTGCAAGTCTACCAAAAGAATACGTTGATTCCACCCTGGCGTTCATACCTGTTCTGCAAAGCATGGGGTACATTTCTAGACTGCTAACTAGGGACGATGTGTTCTATACAGACCTTATCGAGAGAATTCATGCCGAAAAGCCTCATTACGGCGACCCAGGAATGCTCAGGACGTTTTAAATATCATTGATAATTCTTTGCCATTGAAGTTTTCGGTATTTCTTTTTCGACTTAGAGTTCATTGACGGTGAACCCATCAACCCCCAAAAACATAATGTATCCTTTGTTTTCCAAGAGCCCTCTTGTCTACTTGGAAAAACGTCCGCGACAATGTAAAATTCGGCTTAGAAATTAGGAAGGCGGTTCTTAAACAAAGTATCTCTAAAAATGAGATCGAAGAGATGGTTAGGAAAATCATCAATCTTGTAGGTCTAGATGGATCCGAGGAATACTATCCCCACCAAATCTCAGGCGGCATGAAACAGAGAGTGGCCATCGCCCAAGCTTTCGTTACAGACCCCGACCTCC
>CAZADP010000068.1:0-6655 GCA_964483905.1 uncultured Candidatus Bathyarchaeia archaeon
TAGAAAGACCAGTAGGCATGAACCTGGTTTGGATATTCGCCTTAGAAATGAACCGTTACATGCATCGACATAACATAAAGAAAGAAGACATAGCCCTGGTCTCAGTCAAAAACAAGCGAAATGCACTTGACAACCCTATCGCACAGCTTGCCGCAAGGATAACCGTTGAAGATGTTTTGAAGTCCGAAATAATGGCTTGGCCGGTTCAACGTCTAGATGTCAGCCCAACAAGCGATGGCGCAGCTGCCGTTGTATTAGCCTCTGAAGACGTAGCCAAAGAAGTTACTGACAACCCTGTTTGGATTGATGGCGTAGGCTGGTGCATCGATTCTACACAATGGACGGACCGTGACCTCTACTATCCAGACTACGTGGAATGCGCAGCTCGTATGGCATACAAGATGGCCGGAATCAAAAACCCGCCGAAAGAAATTGACCTCGCTGAACCGTACGACCCGTTCGACTACAAAGAGCTCCATCACATGGAAGGCCTCTTGCTATGCAAGAAAGGCGAAGCACCAAAACTCACAAAAGAAGGAGTAACGCAAAGAGACGGCGACCTGCCAACTTGTCCCTCAGGCGGCTTGCTTGGCTGCGGAAATCCCATAGCTGCTGCAGGCCTAATGAAAGTCAGCGAAATCTTCTGGCAACTGCGCGGCGAAGCGGGAAAAAGGCAAATTCGAGGCGACCCAAGAACTGGTGTGGCTCAAGCGTGGGGCGACCTAATGCAGTACGGCGCCGTAATCGTGTTAAGACGTTAGAGGAGGAAGCTGAAAAAATGAGCGTGAAAATTAAGAATTTTCCGGGAGAAGAACTCGAAACCAAGGTCATCAAAGAAGGAAAAATCCCAACCGAAAGGTGTAGGCCTAAGGCAAAGTTTGCTTGGAGCGCAGGCATAGCCATCAGCAGATTCCTAGACGAACTGAAAAACGGAAAGATAATAGCTACGACATGCAGCAAGTGCGGACGCATCATGGTCCCGCCCAGAATATACTGCGAGAAATGCTACGCACCAACAGACGGTTGGGCCTACGTAAAGGACACGGGCGTGGTCAACACATTTTCGGTCTCATTCCTTGCTGCAGACGCAACTCGTCTAAAAGAGCCAATAATTGTTGCGATCATAAACTTGGATGGAGCATCCGAAGGCATTGGTATAGTCCACAGAATCGAAGAAGTTCCAGACTGGAAAGAAGTCAAGATTGGAATGAAGGTCAAAGCCGTCTGGAAGCCGCCCCGAGAGCGAACAGGATCGATCACGGACATAAAGTACTTCAAACTAATGAGGGAATGAAAAATGAGCCTCGAAAAAATAACTAATCCGTTTAACGCGCGCCACTGGATCGGCGACATGGAAGCGGACTACGTCTATACGCTAGGAGTTGCAGGCGAACGCTTCTTCAAAGAGCTGAAGGAAAAAGGAAGAATAATGGGAGCCAAGTGCCCACGCTGCAACACAGTGTTTGTTCCACCAAGACTATACTGCGAAGAGTGCTTCGCGAAACTCGATGAATGGGTTGAAGTGGGCAAGGAAGGAGCAGTTCACACCTTCACAATAGCCACAATTGACATTGACGGTTCGAAACTGGAAAAACCAGTAACATACGCACTGATAAAGTTTGAAGGAGTTCACGGCGGAATAATCCACAAGATAGGCGAAACAGACAAAGTCACCATAGGCATGAAAGTGAAAGCAGTCCTTAAGCCGCCAAGCGAAAGAGTAGCCTCAATAAACGACATAAAATACTTCAAGCCAACCGAATAAACTCGGTTCCGCTTTCCCATTTTTTCACAATCCTAATAATAGGCAATCTTATCCTAAAAAATAGAACACTGCGATAAACCGCAGATTTATGCAAGCTTGTCAAGATTAGATCTTATTGAAGGCTTGCGCTAAGTCGGCTATTATGTCCTTCGGATCTTCTATTCCTAAAGCTAGCCGAACTAGTTGATCCGTTATTCCTGCCTTCTTTCGATCCTCGGCGCTGATGAAATAGTGAGAAGAAGTGACAGGTTGTGTAACTAGGGTTTCAGTTCCTCCTAAACTTGAAGCTAAAGAACACAACTTTAGGTTATCCACGAACTTCATTGTTGTTTCGAAGTCTCCATCTATTTCAAAACTCACGACTCCACCGAACCCTTTCATTTGCTTCTTGGCAATATAATGCTGCGGATGACTTGGTAGGCCTGGATAGTACACTTTCTTCACTTTAGGTTGCTTCCCAAGATATCTTGCCACCTGCACGCCGTTAGAGTTGTGCCTTTCCATCCGCAAACCAAGAGTCTTTAAACCACGTAACAATAACCAAGCAGCGAACGGGTCAAGCGTTCCACCTAGATTTTTGCGCATCTCTTTCAACCTTCGAATAAAGTCTTTAGAGCCACAAACAACGCCAGCGGTTACGTCGTTGTGTCCTCCTAAATACTTTGTCGCACTATGGACAACTATGTCCACGCCGTGCTCTATTGGCTTCAGATTATAGGGTGAAGCAAAGGTGCTGTCAATAACAGTAGTCACCCCTTTCTTTTTACCGAGCTTAACAAATTTAGACAAATCCACCACTTTCAATGTGGGATTAGTAGGGGTTTCAGCGTAGGCGACCTTTGTATTCTTCCGAATTGCTGACCTCATTTCATCAAAATCTGTGGCCTCAACTAAGCTTACATCTACACCAAATCTAGGCAGAATATTCCTGAAAAACTCAAGCGTTCCGCCGTATAAATCCATAGTAGAAACAACGTGGTCGCCAGAAGAAACCAAAGTGAAAAGCGTGATGGTGATGGCCGCCATGCCTGATGAAAAAACTGCAACGTCTTCGGCACCTTCGAGTTCCGCGATTTTGCTTTCAACAGCCCTAACAGTTGGATTGCCGTATCTCGTGTAGATATATCCCTCCGCCTTCTCGCTTATAACATCGATCAATCCCTTTGTGCTTGAAAAGGCGAAGACAGACGTTTCATAAATCGGTGTGACAACAGCACCAGTAGAACGATCTCGCATGTCCCCAGCGTGCACGGCTTTGGTTGAAAAACCCTCACTTTTCGAAAACATTCCATCATCTCCCTTAAAAATAAGAGTGAAACATATTTTACCTTTGTTCCTTCAAACCTCAGTCACAGCTAGAGGTTTAGTTTCTTTTCTAAGTATTTGACGCGATACGGTGGGAATTTTCCTTGTTTTGCAAGGTTGATGAGTTTGTTTAGTTCTTTCCTTGCTTTTTGATAGAGTTGTTTTGTAATCCAGCCTTCAGAGAGGGCTTTCTCTAACTCCTCTTCGTCGAGTACCTTGTAATTAAGGTCAGGCGAAACCCAGAGGTCTAGAAATAGGTCAGTAAGCTCAACTCCGCCGTCTTTCAACAGTCTTGGAGGAGTAATAATGTCACAATAATATCCCGTGTGTCTTCCTTCCAGGTCTCTTATCTTACCAACAGTAAACCACTTCCCCATCAACTCAAAGTATACAATGTGAAAACCGTGCGCCAAAACCACTTTCTCATTGAACATTACCGAGTGCGCAGAAGTAATTGTGGACTTGCCAACAATAACCATTTGTGACTTGTGAACTAGGTCATCATAGATGTCTAAAACCTGATTCGGTAATCTGATGTATCTTAGATGAAGTTTCGACATTGACCCCCGAGAAAGTTCGATTCTTTTTGGCATCAAGCTTTCAACTTTACAGCCTAGGATCTAATTTGACACATAATTAAAAAGTTATGCAAATCTCACAAGACGATTTTCACCGTCTGTCGCCTTGCTAAAGTCCCAAAAGAACCCCACCGCCATTGCATCTCACTAGTTGGGTCGGCGCTTGTCAAAAGTCCGCACGCGCTACAATATTTACACCCTTAATCACCTAACAATTCCCATAAACCGTTTCTCTTATGCGCCCACTATGGAATCTTGTAGATATTCCCTATTCTAATGCCAATACTTGTGGTTTTGAACCGATAAGAAAATATCTTTTTAGGTTTGATACCATATGTTAGTCAACAACAAGTACTTCAGTCTTGGAGGCAAACATGGTAATGTTTAACGAGAAAAAGATTAAAGAAATAAGAGAAGAGCGGCAACGCTGGGAAAGGACAGCGCTGCCAAATTGGGTTAAGCAATGCCCCGAAAGGAAAAAGGAATTCCGGAACCATTCAGGTATGCTGTTAAAGGGTCTCTACACGCCAGAAGATGTTAAGACATTGGATTACCTGCAGGATTTGGGGTTTCCGGGTGAGTACCCCTTCACTCGCGGCTTGCATGCGACCATGTACCGGGGCCGCTTATGGACTATGCGGATGTTTGCAGGATTCGGCACAGCTGAAGATACGAACAAACGGTTCAAATACTTGTTGAGGGAAGGCGAATCAGGTCTAAGCACCGCATTCGATTACCCAACAATAATGGGTTATGATTCAGACCATCCCATGGCAAGGGGGGAAGTTGGCCTTTGTGGAGTGGTCATCTCTTCACTTAAAGATATGGAAATCCTACTAGATGGAGTACCATTGGACAAGGTTACAACTTCCATGACCATAAACGGTCCCGCAGCCATGCTCCTAGCCATGTATGTGGCCGTAGGAGACAAGCAAGGCGTGCCCAGAGAAAAGCTCGGAGGGACAACACAAAACGACATGTTGAAAGAGTATTTCGCCCAGAAACTGTGCATATTCCCGCCTAAACCTTCAGTGAAGCTCGTGACGGACATAATAGAGTATTGCGCAAGATATCTGCCAAAGTGGAATCCAATAAGCATAAGTGGGTACCACATAAGAGAAGCAGGGGCAAACGCCGTTCAGGAACTGGCGTTCACATTATATGATGGAATAGCTTATGTTGAATCTACGCTTGAAAGAGGATTAAAAGTAGATGATTTCGCACATCGATTATCATTCTTCTTCGCATCCCACAACGATTTCTTCGAAGAAATAGCCAAATTCAGGGCAGCCCGCAGACTTTGGGCCAGACTAATGAAGGAAAGATTCCACGCCAAAAACCCAAGATCCATGTGGATGCGAATGCACATCCAAACCTCGGGATGCACCCTCACGGCACAGCAACCATTAAACAACATCATACGCACTACGATTCAAGCCTTAGCAGCAGTTTTAGGCGGAACCCAGTCCTTACACACAAACTCCTTTGACGAAGCCTTATGCTTGCCAACCGAAGAAGCTGTAAGAGTGGCATTAAGAACCCAACAAATAATAGCCCACGAAAGCGGAGCAACCAATACGGCAGACCCATTGGCAGGCTCATACTACGTTGAAGCCCTAACAAACGAAATGGAAGAAAAGGCCATGGACTACATCCAAAAAATAGACGACATGGGTGGAGCAATAGTAGCCATAGAAAAAGGATTTCTCCAAAAAGAAATCGCCGACAGCGCCTACAAGTATCAAAAGGAAGTAGATGAGAAAAAACGAATCATCGTTGGCTTGAACGAATACACCATTGAAGAAGAAAAGTGCCCAATAGAACTTTTGCGTGTCGACCCAAAAGTTGAAAAACAACAAGTTGTAAAACTGCAAAAACTAAAAAGGGAAAGGAACAACAGAAAAGTGAAGGAAATTCTCGAAAAACTTCACTACTCAGCAGAAAAGGATGAAAACCTCATGCCAACAATAATAGAAGCCGTAAAAGCCTACGCAACACTGGGCGAAATCACCGATGTATTACGAAAGGTTTACGGAGAATATAAAGAACTAATCATAATCTAGAGGAGGACAAAACAAAATGCAAAGCACAAGAAAAATTAGGGTCTTAATCGCCAAGCCAGGCCTTGACAGCCACGACAGAGGAGCCAAAGTTGTGGCCAGAGCCTTAAGAGACGCCGGAATGGAAGTGATTTACACTGGTTTAAGACAGACCCCCGAGCAAATCGTTGAGACGGCTCTTCAGGAAGACGTGAATGTCATAGGTTTAAGCATCCTCTCAGGTGCACACAAAGCACTTTTCCCGAGAATAATGGAGCTTCTAAAGCGAGAAGGCTTAACAGATGTAATGGTCTTCGCCGGAGGAATAATCCCAGAAGAAGACATACAAGAAATGAAGAACCTTGGCATAAAGGAAATATTTGGACCCGGAACACCAACGGAAACAATAATACAATATGTGATGGAGAACATCCAAGAAAGAACCTAAACCTAAGATGTGCAAGCGTTGACAGATGTTGAGGAAATAGCGCGTCGAGTGTTGTCTGGAGACCGCAAAAGCATAGCAAAAGCCATTACCATTATCGAAGACAACACAGCTGAATCTAAAAGGTTAATTGCCTCAATTTATCCCTCCACAGGCAGAGCTCAAATAATAGGATTAACCGGTCCAGCAGGGTCAGGAAAAAGCACCCTCATCGAGAAAATTGTACGAGGGTACAGGCGTAAAGGCAAAACTGTCGGCGTCATAGCTGTAGATCCAACAAGTCCCTTCACAGGCGGAGCATTCCTGGGCGACAGAATTCGAATGCAAGAGTTGAGCACCGACCTGGGCGTTTTTATACGGAGCATGGCAACACGCAACTATCCGGGAGGAATAGCCAAGGCAACAAAGGACGCTGTCAAAGTTTTGGACGCTGCTGGAAAAGATGTGGTTATCGTTGAGACTGTTGGCGCTGGACAATCCGAGGTGGAGATAATCAAAGTAGCACAAACAGTAGTGGTTATCC
>CAZADP010000069.1:0-6654 GCA_964483905.1 uncultured Candidatus Bathyarchaeia archaeon
GCTTTATGTCCCGGAGCTTTCGGGTCTGTTCTTGCATATATTAAGTAGATATTCGCCGCTTTACCGCCTGCAATGAATCTTTTTTCTCCATTTATGACCCATTTGTTCCCTTTTCTTTCAGCTTTTGCTGCAGTTCCGAAAAAGTCGCTTCCGCCTCGGGGTTCAGTTAAACCCTCTGCAGAAAGTTTTTCTCCTTTGATCATAGGTCTTAGAAATTCTTGTTTCTGCCATGTTGTCCCGAAGTGGTTGATGGCCTCGCCTACTATGCTGACCATTGCATAGCTGCATCCGAGACCCATGCCCAACACTCCAACCTCTTCTAAAGCAATCATCTCGGCGGTCCATGTCATCTCTCTTCCACCGTATTCTTTTGGGAAACGAAGTCCAAGGAGTTTTCTTTTTGCTGCCTGATGGAGAAACTCAATAGGATAGTCTATCTCGTTCCTGTCCATCTTCCTAAGAAGTTCTGGATCCACACTTCTTACAAAATCCTTAACCTCTTCTCTCAGATTAGTTTCTCCTTCAGCGCTCAGAAAGTCGTTTTCTATCATAATTTCATTCCCTTTTCGAATCTGATAACTTGTCCTCCACATATAATGTTTTCAGCTCTTCAGAAGAGGAAGCGATCTGCACGAAGATTTTTCCGAGGTAATTCCTATATGACTTCAGAGGATCCGTCAATATTCTTAATTCATTTCGTCCAGATTTCCAACTGCCAATCCGTATCAAAGTCTGACGAGGGTAACATATGCAACCAAAAGTACTCAAGTGGCAATGGCTGTAACTGCAAACATTCTAAATCCCTTGCTATTACCTCTTTTCCCACTTAGGGCAAGCCCGTCCATTGAATGAAGCTAGCCTCATGACCTATGAAACAGCTTCGATAACCTTGGTTTGGATTCCTAAGTTCAAGCCAAGTTTTTGATTCTTTCCGAATCCTTCATAATTTTCAGTGGATTTAGTGCTATGAGGTTTTTCCGAAATTCTTTGCAATCTTCATTATGTCTATTATATTTATGATTCCATTGCCGTCTAAGTCTGCGGCGGAGTTCCATCTCGGATGCCCAGGATATGAACCCCAAGCCTTTGCAGCGATATAAAGGTCAGGTATGTTTACGACTCCATCATGATTCAGGTCGCCTGGCACCGTGGGACCCAGCCCTGCAAATACGACGCCATCAACAACAGCATAGTTTTCTCGTGGAATTTCTAATCCACTCCCGTCAAAAAGAATTACGTGTCCGAAATGTAGCGGAGCAGTTCCGAGTCTAGTGCAGTTGAAAGTCACTGTGGCTATCACTCCGTTGCCAGTCACTCCTGGGATGTCTCCTAGAAGGGAACAAGCCACAAGAATCTTACCGTGGGTAGCATTATGGTTGTTAATGATTCCTGGGGGCGAGGTATCTGCCTCGGGTACCCAAACCGTGTTGCCACCTGCTTTTAGGAAGGGTCCCTCAACAATTTCTGTTGCATTCAAAATATCGTTAGGGTAGTACAACGAAAACTCCCAACAATAGAGGCCTGGTTCGGAAATGTTGATGACTACTATATTGACCGTGAACAGTTCTCCTAAGTCAACTTGAAGTTGACGGGGATCAATCCGCACGGCAGGACCTACAAAAGATGTTACGCTTACGGTTCTCGCTGCAATATTGTTTGCAGTTTGAATCTCATCTTCTGTTGGTGGAGCATAAGCTGTCAGGTTATAGGTTCCTTCATCCATAGGAGTCCATACATAAGTCAGCGTATAGGAACAACCAATTGCCAGTTTTGGAACGGTTGCATCGCCGACGGAAGTGCCATTAATTACCATAAAAAGCTTTACGTTCGTCTCGTTGTTTAAACCCCAGTTGTGAACGGTTGCCTTAAGAGGTGACGACTCGCCGACCAGGAAGAAATCGGGAGCTTGCAGAGACACCATTAAATCATGTTCGTATCTCTTTATCCCAAACCAAAACAATGTGTTTTTGAACATTCCTTCGCAGTCAGCATTTGTGCTCCAGTCGTCTTCGCCTCTGCCGTTCCAGTAAACAACTTTCCCAGGCAGCCCCTCAGTTGCTATTATTTTGTCGTATCCGTCTGCCAACTCCGCTACTGTAATGGCGCTTCGTTCAGTGTTGGCTTCGGCCTTATCGCAATCATCGTATAGCCACGAAATATGGTATCCTGCTGGAAAGCTTCCATACGGCCCATTCATTATCGAGTGTGTCGCATTTGCTACATACAGATCCGGTTCATCTATATTGTCGCCAGTAGTGGATGAACAAACAACTTCTGCGAGAAGCGGGTCAGAGGGATCTCCCAAGGAATCTTTGCCAGTGACGAGCAGATTGCCGCCGGAAGACAAGTAGGATTCGAGTGCAGCGTGCTCAGATTGGGTTATCTCTCTATTATGGTTGTTGAAGATCACCGTTTTGTAGGTTAGCAACAAGCCCAAATTGGCCGTGTATAGGTCTATTCGGTTGTTATCATAAATATCGTAAGCTATTGCCAGTGAGTCTAGAATACCAGTAACGGCTGATAACTCTGAATTGTCCGAAATTAAGGCTAAAGGTGGAAGGTGACGAACTCGAATCATTGTCGTTACAAAGTTGTTTGCTGTGATGTTCTCGCTGGGATTTGGGGGGGCATACGCTGTGATGTTGTATATGGCTTCGATGGTTGGGAGCCAAGGATAGCTAATTGTGTAAGAAGAACCTTTCGACAACACTGGGATAATTATGGAGTTAACTAGGCTACCGTTAATCAGCAGAAACAGCTCCACGTTTGTCTCGTCGCTTAATCCCTGGTTTTGAACCGTCGCATTTATGAGAGCCGAATCGCCAGGTGAGAGACGCCAGGGGGCGTCTAAAGACGTTGCAAGATCATGCTCAGGAGGCATAGACAGGTATATAATGGCGTTCTCCCACAATTCCACTGCATCAAGCTTTCCGTCAACGTCTTGATCATAGCGGAAATCGGCTAAACAGAAGCTCATAAGTAAGGTTTTGTATGCATTGCCTAGAACGATGGCTGCGTGGTCTGCTACAGGAGATTTCGTAAACCCAGCAATTGGAGTTCCAGTAGTTGCTGCAACATGGTCTCCACTGTCATAATATCCACCTGCAAAGGAGGTGAGGTCGCCGATCGTGTTTGGAAATGTGAATATTGAGTGCGTCGGTATCCAGCGGTATACGGGCCCTGGATTAGGCATGTCTGAGACCCATTTTACCCCGAGGGTGCCCCAGAGAGTCGTCGGCTCTGAATGCGAGCCATCAATATCAAACGTACTTAAAATCAGAAGGCCACCATAACGCACATAGGCTTCCAATTCTGTCCAGTATTCACCTAATGTATAAAAATTGTAGTGATCGACAACCACCAGGTCCCAAGTTTGGCTTGTTAGTGCCGTGCCAAATCGTGAGGGGTTGTCAGCGTAGTGCGTGTAGTTGATTTCCAAGTTGTCCAAGGCAACGATAGGGTACCTTAAAGATGGCCAAACATTGGGATCGTCGGTATAGACAAGTACATTTTTAACATAAATTGCAATTACGATGACCATTTTCTCATCGATGTTGTTCACAGTATAGTCCTCACCACTCACAGGCGGAGCGTATGCAGTCACATTGTATGCTGCCTGAATTGTTGGGATCCAAAGATGTTCAACCGTGTAGGAAGAGCCTGCTGGCAGCCTCTGGATTTTAGCTTGTTCGATCAATATCCCATCAATCAAAAGTCTCATCTCAATATTCGTTTCATCTCCAACCCCCATATTAGAGACGATCATTTTTAATGTCGCAGATTCACCAGGTTTGAGACGTGCTGGAGTCTTCAGAGATGCCTCAAGATCGTGTTGTGGTCTTTGATAGCGGGACCACGCTAGTGCGTTATAGAGCAGTTGTAGGTGGAAATGATAGTGAGAAGGTATGATCTCCAGCCATGGAGAAATGTAAACCAATCCCCTAAACAATACAACGGCACTTTCCAAGAAATGGCCTAGCGCAACATAAGCTCCCATGGATAGCTCGTTAGAATCCCATCGGCCGTCTGAAGGAAGAACGGATACAACTTTCGGCAAAGTGTATGGGTTTGGAATCCCTGCGAAGAGCGGATGAGTTGGGTCGAGTAGATGTAGTAAGTCTGTGTCTGTTGCTTTCCACTCTATTGAATCCCTTAGACCGAAAAGAGGTGCAAGTTTATTGTTGTTGGGGACCTGGTAGTAAAGCGTTCCAGCTGTGGCTATAAGCCCGTGTCCTTCATAGACGTACTTTTTGATTGCCTCAACTTCAGTGTCGGTGAACTCCCATTGATATGTTGGAGAGAAAGCGCAAGAAATAATCAATACGTCCGCACCTGTAGCCGTTAGATCTTGGTAGGTTATGTTCTCCTTGTTTAAAGTTGAATAATCTATGAATATCATCTTTTTTCCGAACATGTACCATTTGGTGTTTAGTTCTTGCCAAGTTTGAATCCCGGCTAGGTCGGTACCTGCAGAATCGACCACAAGGGCTTTTACGGGAAAGCCAACATAGACGTAGGCAGAGATGAAATTGTTTTCTGTCACAGTCTCGCCAGCTACAGGCACAACGTGAGACGTGATGTTGTATGTTCCCTCAACAGTCGGCCTCCATGGGCAGCTAACAGTTGCTGTGGCGCCACTTGCTAGAAATTGGATAATGGTAGAAGCAACTACGCTACCGTTCACCACCAATCTCACCGAGACACCATTTTCGTCGCTAGTTCCGAAGTTGAGGACGGTAGTGTTCACTAGACCCAGTTTTCCAGGATTAACGTATAGAGGCCTCTGCCAGTCTGATATGAGGAGATCATGGGGCTGTATTTGTTCGACCGCCTTTCTCGCGTTAACCCTCCCATACCCATAGTAATCATCGAAACCTAGATCGCCCAGATCGTCAGTTGTATATCTCAACTGCAACCGAACCCAATCCCGGGACATTCGTGGAAAGTGACTCCAGATCAAGGCTGCAACGCCAGCAACATGGGGAGTCGACATAGAAGTGCCGTCCGCATACCGATATGAGTTGTTCCATACCGTTGATAAAATATTGACGCCAGGCGCCGCAATTTCAACCCAACCTCCAAAATTTGTAAACTGAGCTGGTTTATCATCACTGCGTGTCGCAGTGACGGCTACGACTTCGTCGAAGGCAGCAGGATAAAGCTCAAGACTTGTCTCCTCGTTCCCCGCTGCTGCAACCATCAATACGTCTCTATTATAGGCGTATTTTACAGCTTCATGGAGCAAGGCGTCGTATTCATAACCGCCCCAGCTCATGCTTATTATCTTGGCGCCATTGTCAGCTGCGTAAACTATTGCTGCAACTACATTTTCTGTTTCAAAATTTCCGCCACCGGCATCACTTTTATAGCCAGCTCTCAAGGGCATGATCTTGCAGTTCCAGCTTACACCAGCGATTCCTATGCCGTTGTTTGTGGCGGCCGCTGCGATACCTGCACAGTGAGTCCCATGACCATGAAAATCCATCGGATCATTATCAGGATCGATACCGTCTTCTCCAGGCCAAACAGGATTTGTTGTGTTAACGAAGTCATAACCCCTTACATCATCAATGTAACCATTCCCATCATTATCTAACCCATCGATAACCTCGTCTGTGTTGTTCCAAATGTTTGCAGCTAGGTCCGGATGATCCCAATCAACACCAGTATCCAAAATTGCAATGACGATATCAGGATCTCCAGTCTCTATATCCCAAGCACGCTCTGATTCAATAACTTTGTGCGCCCATTGTAAAGTGTAGTTGGCGTCGTTTGGCACCACACACTCATGATATATGTAATTTGGTTCGGCACACTCAACGTTAGGATTAGATGCATACTCCTTGGCCACTGAGAAGACATCAAGGCTTTCCGAAAACCTGAGCATATAAACATTCCAGAAGACCTTGCTCATTTCAATAACCCTAAATCTTCTGTTAAGTTCATTTATGGACTCTAAGCCACT
This sequence comes from uncultured Candidatus Bathyarchaeia archaeon, assembly GCA_964483905.1. Lineage (GTDB taxonomy): Archaea > Thermoproteota > Bathyarchaeia > Bathyarchaeales > Bathycorpusculaceae > CAZADP01. The sequence continues at coordinate 5,966 of CAZADP010000069.1, forward strand.
GGCCAGCAAGCCATCGCTTCTTTTTACAGATATGCTGGGTTTGAACTTTACCAAGACTTCTCCTGAGGCACATTCAGGATTTAGATAGTCGCCATAGTAGTCATGATGAAAATCTGCATCCGAACACTGGCCTCTATCTTGACGTGTCTCATCTAAGCTGCGTCCCAATAATCCATGGTTCCCTTCTCCACTATTGTCGGCAGTAAGAGTCCTAGATGCACTCTCAACTGGATAAAACTTAAGTGACGACCCAAAAAAACTAAGAATGAGCAACATAAGCACTATTCTAGAAGTAATTCTTGGCATTCCCTTCCCCCATTAGCTACGTCATGAGTTTCGTAGATAACTCTTGTGGAAGAATCTTCCATTGTCGCCGCTGTATAAGTATTGCATTAACGTATAGTAATGTACATAAATAGAAAAAGGGAGTGCATGTCTCTAAGATGGTGCACGTTCAGTTTCTCTTCCAACGCTAAATTGCTCTTTTCGATCCTAATTTATGTCTGTCACGCCTAGTTCTAGAGCATCTTCACATAACCTTCTTTAAGCAGTCAAATACCAAAGATAGAAAGAAAGCGTGCATCTGTTTATGATCAATATTGATCATGTTTCATTTTGCAGGCGTCTTGAAAACCGAGCAAGAAAATGATATATAGAAGACGAGTTTTCTTACTAGTAAACCATGCAAA
>CAZADP010000070.1:0-6598 GCA_964483905.1 uncultured Candidatus Bathyarchaeia archaeon
CAGGCGGCGGCCTGCAGAGCCGCTATATGTGGGTTCAACTCCCATCCCCGGCTCTATCGAATGAGCCTAGGCGCGGAATCTGCGGCTTCTCAGGGCGGACAAAAGTCTACTTGTTTTGGAATTAATTGAGAAAGAGAGATGATAGCTATACTATGTGATTTCTGTTCCGATGAGAACCATGCTTAGATGTCAATGACGCAGCTGGGGAATTTGTCTTTGATCTCTGCAGTCCACTTTTTGATGAGTTGCTGTTGATTAGCCTTGTCTTTGTCAGTTTTGACTATCATGCCTACACTGAGGGCACCTGTGCGCACTTTCTGTAGTGCTTCAAGGTTTTTGCATGTCGCGTGTTCGTTGCATTCGTTGCAGGTGGATATTCTTTTCCTCGAGGCGCAAGGTCTAATCGTGCAGGTATCGTTACCACCGCCTTTCAGACATCCCTGACATATGGGCAGGGCTTGTATTGATGTGAGTCCCTTCATGAATTCCTTCGAATCGAAGCCCTTAGCACCCCATTCGTCCACACCATAACCACTGATGATGTGTTCATATCTTTTCGTCAATTCCTTCAAGGATCCATTGCCTACTACGCAACTTCCACACCAAAGTCCACAGTAACCGATTTGATTCTTCACATTTTCGAAGGTCTTAGCTTCCACTTCACATCACCCACGCAAATCGCTTAGGAATGGGCAACAATCACGATATAAGGATTCAGCAAGCTGCAGCCAGAGTTGCGAATCAAACGAAGAAGAGCAAAGTCGTTCAGTGATGACTAAAAAGCCAATAGGAATAAGAGGGCATATTTAGAAATGCTGTTAAGCTCAATAATAGTAGTGGAGGAGCAAAAATGCGCCCTAACGTATTTTTGAAATGCACAGACTTTCCGTGTCAAGATGTGAACAAGAAATGTCACATAATTCCGAGTATAGAGGTTGAAACAGGCAAGATTAGGACGTTTATGATTTCAGAAGCGCCTCCGGAAGATTTAGTCGACTACTTCTACGCCCCAAAGAATCCTTTCTTCGTGCAAACAACTGTGCAGGCATTTAATGATGCGGGTTTTAGTGTCGCCTCCATGGAAGACGTGCTCAACCTAGGGGTATACGTGACCACAGCCATAAAATGTGGGAAAACTGCTTATTCCATATCTCCAAAAACCATAGATAACTGCTCTATCCGCATACTGCAGAATGAGATAAACCTGTTCCCTAAGATAAAAGCTATCCTCCTTATGGGAGACACTGCTATAAAGGCAATGAACTGCATCGTCAAAAGAGACACTGGCAAGGCCCTAATCCCCAGCGGTTCCACATACAAAATCAGGAAGAATAAGTATCTCCATAAGGGGCTGAGGGTCTTCCCTTCGTACTTGCAGACGGGGAAAAGCTACCTGATTGAGAAATCCAAAAGAAAGATGATAGCAGAAGACATTAAAGCAGCTCTGGAACACCACTAGCCCTTCTTTCGCGCTCGCTTTCCAATCAAGGGTCAGAAAAAAGGCTGGGTTCGCGGGCGATGTCCCCACTGGCCACGGGTGCAACTGCCATCGCCGGCTCCAAAGCATAAGCTCTAGACGCTGTATTGCGTGAGTATCCGTCATCTTCAAATGTTGTCAGCTGCGTTAGATGAGAATACTTTTGAGGCCGAAACTATGCAAACCACAAAAGCCCGCGCGCTTCTATATGATAGCGCGCCTCAAATTAACAAGATTTTTATTCATTTAAATATATTTTCAAATGGGCGAAGGAGTTTGACTTGGTATATAGAGTTAGGAAAAGCTGCAGATACTTTAGTGAATTATGTTCTAAAAGTCAAGAAAGGTGAAGATGTTCTCATATATGGAGACGATGTGATCGATGACGCTGTATTGAAAGCAACGGCTTCAGCCGTAAAATCTGCAGGAGCAACACCCACCATAGTTGTATACGAGACGCGCGAGATTTCCTTTAGTGAACCTCCTAGGCCTCTGGCCGCAGCAATGATGGATTCGGATGTCACGGTTGAATTCTCGGCCAAGGCTATACTATACACTCAGGCGCAGACAAACGCCTTAAAGCGAAACAGGGCTTACATTTGTCTAACTTCTCTTGATCGTGAAGCAATGGTTAGAACCATAGGCTGGGTGAACTATCCGAAAATGGTTGAGTTGGGGGATAAGCTGGCAGAAATGACCACTAGGGCTGATGAGATCAAGGTAACCAGCGTCTCTGGCACGGACTTTACTGCTAAGATCGGCGGACGAAAGTTCGAGAACTTTGGCAGCACTGCTGACAAAAGGAAAGTCATAATGCTAGGTGGACAGACAGGCGGTTCTCCAATTGAGGAGACCGAAAATGGTGTCTTGGCATTTGACGGAAATGTGTGGCCTCCAGACGAAATCAAATCAAACATAAGGACTTCGATAAAGTGTAAGGTTAAGAAAGGTATTATAACAGAGATCGCTGGTGATGTAGAGGCTGACATTCTCCAGAGATATTTGGCAAGTTTTAAAGATTCTAACATGTACAGGATAGCCCACGTCTGCTATGGATACCATCCTATGGCAAGAGTAACTGGCGATATATCGGAAGTCGAGAGGGTCTGGGGTTGCTTCCAAGTCGGCTGGGGAACGCAAGGGCCGCTTCTTAGGCCAGACCTTGGAGGCGCTTATGGATGGAGAGCTGCATCCCACGACGACGGAATCATTTTGAAGGCTTCGATCTACCTTGACGGTGAACCCGTACAGAAAGATGGAAAGTTCGTTCACCCAGAGTTGCTAAAGATCATTAAGGAGATGGGTGTTGAACAGTAACGCGCTAGCGCGTTGAGGGGTAATAGATTATCTTTGTGCTGTCAAGATAGCATAAAGAGAGAATGGAATGATGCAGCTGAATCGTGGATGGATTTTGTGAGGGAAGGCAAGGACTATTATAGAGATGGACTTAACAATCCTGCTGCCTTTAAACTCATAGGAGAGGTAAGAGGTTTAGCTGTACTGGATGTGGCTTGTGGAGAAGGATACAATACAAGAATACTTGCGAGAATGGGAGCTAAGGTGACTGGGATAGATTTCTCAGAGAAAATGATAGAATTCGCAAGACTAGAAGAGACAAAAGAAAAACTAGGCATTTGCTATCATGTTACTGAAGCTACAGACCTTGGCGAGTTTCTGAACAATCACTTTCACTTGGTGACTTGTTTTATGTCCTTTCAAGACATAAAGAACTTCAAAATGGCAATCTCTGAAGTGGCAAGAGTTCTCACACCTGGTGGCAGATTTGTATTTTCTGTTCCCCATCCATGCTTTGAAAAGATGCGGCTGGAGAGACATCAAGGAAAGAAGGTTTGTGCTACTGAAAGATATTTTGGAGCGACGAGGTATATGGTTGATTGGGATATGAAAAGACTCACAAGACCATTTAGAACGACATCATTTCACAGAACCTTGAGTGATTATTTTGATGCCCTTCATAGGAGTAAGCTTTTTGTGATGAGGCTTGTCGAGCCAAGACCAACTCAGAAGCAGTTGCGTAGGTATCCTAGACTTCAAGATGCTTTGGCAAGACCGCAATCTATTATTATTGAATCTATTAAGATTAGCGCACTCGTTACTGATGGGTTATAGATGTGCATTCTTTCTTGGTCAAAGTTTATGGTAAATATACATAATAATCCGACAAGGTGATAGTCTATGCCAAAAATCCTCATACTGTACTATAGTCGAACTGGAAACACCGAAAAAATGGCTAAGGCCGTAGCAGAGGGCACCAAGACAGTTCAAGGAGTCTATGCGGAGTTGTATTATCATGTAGAGCCTGAAACGCTGAGCAAGTTCGACGCTGTAATTGTTGGAGCTCCAACGTACCATCATGATATGGCGGTTGACTTTAAGATGCTTTTTGAAGAAACAGCAGTAAAAGGCATTGGCTTAAAGGGTAAAATTGGAGCAGCTTTCGGTTCATATGGTTGGAGCGGTGAGGCACCGAAATTAGTCCTTGAAATTATGAAGAACAAATTTGAAATGCAGATCATCGAACCGCCACTTCTGATTAGATATACGCCCGACCAGATTGGACTGGAAAAATGTAGACAATTGGGAAAGAATATTGGCGAAAGACTTATGCATAAAACCTGATATGTTGTAGGAAGGAGGTAAAAGTCTTGAAAACAAAAGAAGAGTTGGCGAATTTTCTTAAGGCACAGATTAAGGTCGAAAATGAAATTGTGGATTCGCTGAATAATGCTTTGGTTGAAGTGAAAAATCCGCCGGTAAAGGGAGTTTTGAAGGGAATATCGTTAGACTCGGTGAAGCATGCGGAAATGTATGCTGCAGCCACTGAACTGTTAACAGGTGTTTCTCAAGCACTTGCGCAGGAGCATCTTGACAAGCAAAGAGCCTTGGTGGAAAAGCACATTCGAATGGAAGCGGAGCTAATTAAGAAAATTAGGAAGGTAATACCAACCGTGGAAAACGAAAAGGTCAAGCTTCTATTGAGCGCAGTATTGGCTGATGAGAAAAGGCATCACGAACTCTTAAAAATGGTTCTTGAAATTCTGGTTCGAGGGGAAACCATAACAGAAGAGGACTGGTGGGAACTTCTCTGGAAGAATGTTCCATTTCATGGTGCCCCGGGAGGATGAAGTAGCTAAACCAAGAAAATGCTTGGGCTAGCGAGTTGTTTCAAAGCTTTCAACGCATAGTGTTAAATCGTTTTTAACCCCAGATAGTGTTGACTTGGTTGTCACATCATATGTATGTGAAGATCCTCAATCTCTTGATGGAGAATGGAGGTTGTTAGGCTTGCTTATTTGTTGCAATAAAGCGGGAAATAATTGTTGCAACAATTACTCCTTTTTTAAGAACGCGCTAAGAATAGTATGGTTGGGACTGAGTCTGCACTTGAAATGTAAAATGTATATTGTTAAGGTGGCTGTTATGCTGTGACAAATAGGTTTATAGTATTCTAACCCTACATTTGCTTTGTTCTCATTTTCTATGTTCTTCAGCAAAGCTGGATCTTCCATTCCATTGCGTACCCCTGTGGGAATTGTGTTCCTACGCGAATTGTCTTATGCATTCTCGCGCGCGCATCAAGACTTGGCAAGAATGACGGCTACCAGCACCAAACAAGAAAGCAAAAATAAGCTCACCTTCTAATCTAAGTCACGCAAAGAGAGAATCAGAATGCAACACTCTCACCACGCCCATCATATGCAAGAGTTCAAGAGAAAATTCTGGATTTCGCTTGTGCTAACAATCCCAATCATGTTACTTTCCGAAATGATTCAAATGTGGTTCAACCTCACTTGGATAAAAATACCATTTCAAAGAGAAACACTATTTCTTCTATCTCTTATTGTCTACGTCTACGGCGGACTGCCTTTTATAAAAGGCATGATCCAAGAGATAAAAGACCGACAGCCTGGAATGATGACCCTCATAGGCACTGCAATGTCAGTAGCCTTTTTCTATTCAGTTGCAACGGTTTTCTTCATAAGTGGTAAAGATTTTTTCTGGGAGCTTGCAACACTTATTGACGTAATGCTTTTGGGACATTGGATAGAAGCAAAAAGCGTTCTCGGAGCCTCAAGGGCATTGGAAGAGCTTGTCAGAATAATGCCAACAACAGCCCACCTCTTGCAAAATGGCGAAATTACGGATGTTCCAGTTTCCCAGTTAAAATCTGGGGACTGGGTTTTAGTTCGCCCGGGGGAAAGAGTGCCTTCTGACGGCGTTGTCGTTGAAGGTGAATCTTTTGTTAATGAGGCGCTCTTAACGGGTGAATCAAAACCTGTCAATAAAAAAATGGAAGACAAGGTCATAGGCGGTGCTATAAACGGAGAAGGTGTGTTGAAAGTAAGAATAGAGAGAATAGGGGAAGAAACATACCTAGCTCAAGTAATAAGACTCGTTAGGCAAGCTCAAGAGAGCAAATCGCGAACGCAAGATTTAGCGAATAGGGCAGCCGCTCTGCTTTTTTACGTTGCCCTTACTGTTGGAATATTAACCTATCTGGCATGGTTCATTGTGGGAAACGCTGATGCAGCACTTGAAAGATCCGTGACTGTCTTGGTCATTGCTTGTCCCCACGCCCTTGGGCTTGCCATACCTTTGGTTGTTGCCCTTTCAACCTCTATTACCGCAAAAAGCGGAATTCTGATTAGAGATAGAAAAGCATTTGAAATGGTTAAGGACGTAGACGCCGTTGTTTTTGACAAGACAGGCACGTTAACGGAGGGCAAATTCGGAGTAAGCGACGTTGTTTCCTTCATTCGAGAAGACAAACTTTTAAAACTTACCGCAAGTGTTGAACAAAACTCAGAACATATCATCGCAAAAGCCATTGTGGAACACGCAACACAGAAAGGCAAGAAAATCCCCCAAACAAAGGAATTCAAAGCATTGCCTGGCAGAGGTGCTTATGGAAATGTTGAAGGTAAAGAAGTTTATGTGGGAAGCACAAACCTTCTAGATGAGCTGAAAATAGAAGCAAAAGATGAGAGAATAAAGACGCTTCAAGAGCAAGGCAAAACAGTTGTCTTCACAGTATTTGACGGAAAACTTGCCGGTGCCTTCGCCCTTTCTGACAAGATAAGGAAGGAATCCTACGAAGCT